>DATIMU010000510.1:0-2128 GCA_035475015.1 Acetobacteraceae bacterium | reverse complement strand
CCTTACGCGCCGGGCCGGTTCAGCAACGGGCCGATCTGGATCGACGACGTCTCCGGGGCGCTCGGAATGCCGATCGCCCCGGCGCTGGCCGGCGGCACGGATTTCGCGTTCGGCGGCGCGACCAGCGGAACGACGGCCGTCCACACCGCCGGGCCCGGCGATCTGCCGTACCAGATCGCGGCCTTCCAGTCCCTCATCCCGACGCCGGCGCAGAAGGCCTTGTACACGCTGTGGATCGGCGCCAATGACCTGCGGGATGCGTTCACTTCGGCCAATCCTCTCGCCGCCGTGCAGCAAGTGGTGCCGCAGGCAGTGCAGAACGAGGCTCAGGCGGTGCTCGCGCTCGCGGCGGCGGGTGCCAAGCATCTGCTGGTGCTGAACCTGCCGAACCTCGGCGAGACGCCGGCGATCGGCTTGTCCGGCAACCCGCAGCTGATCGCGCTGGCCACCGGCGCGTCGGCGCTTTTCGACAACCTGCTCGCGACGTCGCTCGCGCAGATCGCGCAGACGACGGGGCTGCGGATCGACCTGCTCGACACCTCCGCGCTGCTCAACATGGCGATCCAGGACCCCACCGCGTACGGGTTCACCGATGCGACGACGCCATGCTGGACCGGCGCGCCGGAGGGCGGGCCGGGCACGTTGTGCAGCGCGGACAGATCGGTGCAGGACCTGCACGTCTTCTGGGACTCGCTGCATCCGACCGAGGCGGGCCACGCGCTGGTCGCCCGCGCCGCCCTTACGTTGATCCCCGAGCCGGCCAGCGTGCTGCTGCTGGTCGGCGGATTGCTCGGATTGGCCGCCGTGCGCCGGAGAGGCCACGCCGCGACCTAGCGTCACGCCACCGGCCGACTCGCCTTGGCGTGTCGGCCGGAGAGGCGTATCCGTGCGGCACGGATCACCCGCACGGAGGGCTTCTGCATGGCATCGTCCAATCGGGAGGACGCGGCCGCCCGGCTCGCCTCGCTGCGCGCGCAAATCGACCAGGCCATGCATGAGCGCGTGGCGCCGGCGATTTCGAGCGCCACGGCGACGGCCGAAAGCGCCGTGCAGGACGCGGCGGAGACGCTGTTCAGCCGGGTGCGCGCCCGTCCGCTGATCGCGCTTGCCGCCGCCGCCTGCGTCGGGTTCGTCGTCGGTCGGGTGCTGCGCTGATGGCGGACGGGAGGCGGATGCGCATGATCCGATGGCTGCCGGCCGGTGCGCTGGGCCTGAGCCTCATGCTGGCCGGGCACGCTGTCCTCGCCCACGCGCTGCTCGACCACGCGACGCCGCCGGTCGGCGGAACGGTCACGACGGCACCCTCCGAAGTGGCGATCATGTTTTCCGAAACCGTGGAGCCGGCGTTCAGCAGCATCGTGGTGCAGGACGCGGCGGGAAAGCGGGTGGATACAGGCAAGGGGCACATCGTCTCGGGTGATGCCAGGCAGCTGGCGGTCGGGCTCAAGCCCGTCCCGGCCGGCACTTACACCGTGACTTGGCACGCGACCTCGACGGACACGCATCGGACCCAGGGGCATTTCAGCTTCACGGTGGCCCGCTAGGCGTGTCGGGGATCACGCTGCCGCCGTTCGACCTCGGCTCGGGTGGCTTGCTGCTCGACGTGGTGCGAGCGGTGGCGGTGGCCGGGCTGCTCTCCGCGTTTGGCGGCTTGCTGTTCCTCGCCGGCCGGGCGCGGCCGGGCACGCCGTCGGTGGAGCGAGGCATCCGGCGGCTTTGCGGGTGGAGCCTCGGCGTCGCGGTCCTGGGGCTGCTCGTCTGGGTGGTGCTGGAATCCGCCACGATGGCGGGCGCCGACCAGGCACTCGTCGCGGTTCCCACGGTCCTGTGGAATACCGAGTTCGGCCATCTCGTGATCGGGCAGGTGTTGGCGGTGGCCGTGGCCGCCGTGGCGCTGGCCCGCCGGCTCGGCTGGCTCGCGGCCATTGCGGCTGGGATCGCCGTGGTGCTGGAGGCCGGACGCCTGCACGGTTGGGCAATGCAGCCGGGACTGACGCCGCTGCTGGTCTCCGAGGTGCTGCACCTCCTTGCGGCCGGCATCTGGCTGGGCGGGTTGCTGCCGCTGCTGATCGCGGTACGCGATGCGCCGCTCGGCGAGGCCATCGCCGCATCGCGCCGTTTCTCGCGC
>DATIMU010000509.1:0-4774 GCA_035475015.1 Acetobacteraceae bacterium | reverse complement strand
GACTGGACGTGGCCCAGGCTCTTCAGGAGGGTCGCCCGCTCGATCGTCGCTTTCATGTCGCTACAGCCCCATCATCCGCACTCGCGAAACGGCACTATAGCGAGCCTGTTGCGGCGCGGAAGGGAAATGATGCGCAAAGCTCATCTGGTGGATGAGCGTCGGCGTAATCGCAGGATGTAGCGTTCAGCGGCCGCGTTTCTCGCCCACGGCAGGCCTGCTGGTGGGTTTCGAAGGCATCAGCAGGGCGTCGATGTGGTGGACGACCCCGTTGGTATACTGCTCGTCGGAGCCCGTGATCGTCGCCTTATGGCCGGCTGCGTCGGTCAGGACGGTCTTGCCGCCTTCCCGCGTGGCCGTCAGCGCGCCGCCTCCCATCGTCGCAAGCTTGGTCTGGCCTTTGTGGTTGTCGATCGCCTTGTCGATGTCGGTGACCATCACCGTGCCGGGGAGGATCAGGTTGGCGAGCACGCCGGTGATCTGGGCGCGGTTCTGAGGCGTCGGATCGAACGTCCCTGCGGGCGCGCCCTGGAACGCCGCATCGTCGGGCACGAACACGGTATAGGGCCCCGGACCGGCGAGGGTCTGGTCGAGACCGGCACCCTTGGCCGCCGCCATGAAACGGCTGTTCGGCGCGAGGCCCGCGGCGATGGTCTTGGTGCCGGCAATCTTCTGCGCCTTCTTCGTCTGGACTTGGGGCGGGCCGGCGTTCTTGTTGCCGTCATCGCTCTTGCTGCACGCACTCGTGACCATCAGCGCGGCGGCCGCAGCACCGAGCGCCAGCATCGGGGTCTTCATGACCTCTCTCCTTGTTCGTTCTAGCTACGAAATGGCCCGGCACGGTTCGGGTTCCGTGCCGGGCCATCGTCTTCAGGTCAGGAGCGACGCGACGATCGCCGTCACCACCTGCGACACCGGGTCCACTTGGTAGATGTAGCCGTTATTGTAGCGGTACCAGGCACTCGGCGTGTCGTAGTATGTCGCCCGATAGGGCAGCGGGACGTTGTAGACGTCGTACCCGATCGGCAGCGGCTGACCGACCGTGAAGCCCGGCGCCATCAGCGCCGCCACCGAGGTGATCATGCTGCTGCCCCGATCGTACTGGTAGATCGCGCCCGGCGAATACCAGTAACCCGCATCCGGGGTGTCATAGTACATCGAGCGATACTGCACCGGCACGTTGTAGGTGCTGTAGGCCGCCGGAAGCAGCTGCCCGACGCCGTAGCCGCCGGCGTACATCGGGACGACGCTTTCGACATAACCGTCGTCACAATCGACCTGGTAGATGACGCCGCCATAGTAGCGGTTACAGACGTCGCCATAGTCCGGGTAGAAGCTGTCGAAGCCGTAATAGTCGGGCACGTAGCTCGCCATGTACGGCGCCGGCAGATACTGACCCGGCAAATAGCCGCCGGCGAGCAACGGGATCAGTGCGGCGATCAGGTTGCTCGTGCGATCGACCTGGTAGAGGTAGCCGTCGCCATATTCGTAATAATAGCCGGGCGTTGCCGGGTATAAGTACGAGATCTGCGCCGGAATCGGACTCAGCGTCGTGAAGCTACCCACCTGCGCGAGCGGCGCGCCGATGAAGGTCTGCGCTTGCTCGAACGGCAGCACCTGGACGTTGTTGCCGTAGCTCAGGGCGCCGTAGTTCTGCGCATACTGGCCTTGCGCGGCGAAACTGCCGCCCTTGCCGCCGCCGCCGTGGCGACCGAGCTGCTGGATGCCGAACTGCTGCCCGGCGAGCGCCTGCTGCTGGTTGAGCTGCTTGCCGCGCAGCTGCTGGCCGTTGGCTGCGATGCCCTGCTGGGCGAAGCCGCCGCGCGCCTGCTGCCGGTCGAAACCGCGCCCGTGCTGCTGCTGGGCGAAGCCGCGCGCCTGCTGGCGATCGAAACCATGACCCTGCTGACGGGCGAGGGCCTGCTGATGGCCGCCACCGTGCGCCTGCTGACGCTGCGTCATGCGCATTTGCTGGCGTCCGCCGCCGTGGCCGTGGCCGCCGCCGTGGGCCTGCTGCCGCTGAGCCATGCGCATCTGCTGACGTCCGCCGCCATGGCCTTGGCCGCCGCCGCGCGCCTGCTGATGGGAAACGCGCATCTGCGGGGCTGCAAAGCCGCCGCCGCCATGGCCGCGGCCGTGACCGCCACCACCCTGGAACTGGGGCCCGCCACCGCCGTGACCGCGACCGCCACCGCCGAAGCTCATGAATGCCGGAGCGCCCCCACCGCCGCCGCCATGACCGCGGCCACCGCCGCCGTTGAACGCGGGCGCACCGCCACCGTGACCGCCGCCGCCGCCACCGTGGCCCCCGCCGCCGCCGCCGCCGCCAGCGTTGGGCGGAGGACCGCCGCCGCCGTGGCCGCCCCCACCGCCACCGCCGCCGCCACCGCCAGCGTGGGGGTTGCCACCTCCACCGCCGCCGCCATGGCCACCGGGGCCTGCACTTGCCGGGGCTGCGATCGCCAGCGCGGCTGCGCCCGCGGCGAGAAACACCCTGGTCAACATGGTAAATCTCCTCTCGAACGGAATAAACGGCCCGTTCGCTGCACCGTTCCAACCGCTAAACGGATGGAACTTGCAAGTTAGCGCACCAGCCTGAACGTCAAATGTCGAGCTTGTTCAGATAGTTAGTGCGCCGAATCCTCGACCCAGCTGGTCCTTAGGCGCGGCACGCAGAGGAGCATGAGAAGCGCCGCGAGGATGTAGAATGCGGTGCAGCCGACCGCGGCGTAGCGGAGGGAGTCGGCGCCGTAGCTCTGCTTCAGCACGTCGGAGAAGTGGCCGATCAGCACCGGGCCGACGCCAAGGCCGATGAGGTTGTTGATCAGCAGGAAGCTCGCCGAAGCCGTCGCGCGCATGTGACGCGGGACGAGGTGCTGGACCGCGGTGATGACCGGACCGAGCCAGAGGATGTTGAGCGCGTTGGGGATCAGCAGCAGCGGCCAGGCCAGCCAGAGGTTGGGAACCATCAGGCCGGCCGCAAAGGTCGGAGCGGTGATGAGCCAGGCGATGGCCGGAAGCTTCGCGTACCAGCCTCGGTCGAGCGCTCCCAGCTTGTCGGCAAGCCAGCCGCCGGCGAACACGCCGATGCAGCCGCCGATCGATACCAGCGACGCGAAATATTGCCCGCGGGCGATGAGGCCGAGGTGGAAGCTCCGCTCGAGGACGGAAGGCACCCAGGTGGCGAGGCCGTAGCCGCAGAGCGAGCTGAAGGAGGCGGCGAAGGCGATCAGCCAGAAAACCGGCTTGCGGGCAAGCAGCGGGAAGACCTGCCCGATCGGAGCTGCCGCGTCGGTGTGCGCATGCTTGGAGGGATCGCGGACGAAGATCAGCAGGATCGGCGCGAGGATCACGCCGATCACGCCCATCGTGTAGAACGCCGCGCGCCAGCTGACGGCGTGGGCGATGTAGGCGCCGATCAAAGTCCCGAGCGCGAGGCCGACGGGGACGCCGAGCGAGAAGATCGCGAGTGCCCGGGCGCGGCGCTCCGGCGGGAAATAGTCGGCCAGCAGCGCATAGGATGGGGCGACGCCGCCAGCCTCCCCGATGCCGACGCCCATGCGGAACATGAACAGCTGCCAGAAGGAGGTGGCGGTGCCGCACAGGCCGGTGAAGGCGCTCCAGAAGGCGAGTGCGGCGGCAACGACCCGGCTCCGGCTCGTGCGGTCGGCGAGGAAGGCAAAGGGGATGCCGAGCACCGAATAGAGGATCGCGAACGGCGGCCCCGTCAGGATGCCGAAGTCGGTGTCGCGCAAGTGCAGGTCGGCGATGATCGGCCCGGCGAGAATGCCGAGGATCTGCCGGTCGAGATAGTTGAGGATGTAGGCGAAGAGGAGGAGCGTGAGGACGAGCGACGCGCCCTTCCTCGGCTGATCCGAAATGCCGTTCACGCAAGTCCCCCCAACAAGCCGATGAGGCGACCGACGTCGTCCTCGTCCTGATAGATGCCGAAGCCGATGCGCAGCACGTCGCCGCGCACGTCGGTGATGCAGTTTTGCGCCTTGAGCGCCGTGTACCAGCGCTGCGCCTCGGGTGAGCGGAAGGCGAGGAAGCGGGCGTGGGGCTGGCCGTCGAGCGGGTTGAGCAGCTCGGCGGCGGCAAGCGAGGTGCGCTCGATGGTGGCAAGCAGTTGCTGTTGCAGTGCTTCGACGTGGGCGGAGATGCGGGCGGTGGTGAGGCCGTTTTCCGACAGCATCCGGCGCACGGCAACGAAGCGGTAGAGGCCGGACGGGTCGAAGGTGGCGCCCATGAAGCGGCGCGCGTCCCTGGCGTAGCCGACACTGCCGGGAGGGAGGCTGAGGTCCTCGAACTCGGCGTACCAGCCGGTGTTTGCGGGCCGGGGGCCATAGCCGGGCGGCCCGCGCATGAAGGCGCAGCCCTCGCCGGCCATGGCATATTTGTAGCCCCCGCCGAGGTAGAAGGCGCTTTCGGAGGCGGCGAAAGGCCGATCGATGGCCATGAAGGCGTGGTAGCCGTCGATGACCACCCAGGGGCCGCCGTTCGGCTGCGCAAGCGCGGCGAGTTCTTGAACGCGATCGAAGATGCGGCCGCTGCCGAACATCACCTGGCTGACGAAGATCAGGTCGTGGTCGCCGCGGCGGGCCGCCTCGACGACGCGGTCGGGAAAGGCCTCGAGCGGCTCGACGGGGATACGGTCGAAGGTCGCGGTGCCCGATTCTTCCCAGCGGGCGAACTGCCGGCGGGCGCTGTGGAATTCGCCGTCGGTGGTGAGGACGCGCGGCTTTTGCATCGGAAGCGCGGAGAAGAGCCGCACGAC
>DATIMU010000508.1:0-4088 GCA_035475015.1 Acetobacteraceae bacterium | reverse complement strand
GTGCACCTGGTTGCGCACGCCGAAGATGTACGGCCCCATGCTGTGGTTCCAGCGGCGGGTGTGGTGGCCGAAATGGACGCCGGCCTCGAGCAGCTGGCGCAGGGTGAATTCAGGCATCGCCATGAGCGTTTGCTTTCCTGTGTCCGGTTGTGCCTCCGCAGGGCCATGCCTCGCGGCACCGGACCCGGGCGGCCACGCGAATTTCACGTCGACCAATCGGGAAAGGCGCCCTGCGTGTGAATTGCCGGCCTCGCGGCGAACCGCGACGCCAGCGCGCGGGATATGGCGGGAAATGACGTCCCGCGCAAGCCGCAGAGGCTAGCCGGTCGCGTAGGCGGGCTCCGCCATCCCGCCGTCGCGCCGCCGCCTGGGGCCGCCGGCGAGGATCTGCACGGCGCCCGCCAGCACGCCGACCGTGACACCGATCTGCCAGGCACGATCATAGGAGCCCATCGCGTCGTAGATCAGCCCGCCGCCCCAGGCGCCGAGGAACGAGCCGGCCTGATGGACCATGAACGAGATGCCGAGCAGGGTCGCCATGTAGCGGGTGCCGAACATCTCGGCGACGAGCCCGCTGGTCAGCGGCATCACGCCCATCCACAGCATCCCCATCGCGGCGGCGAACATCAGCGTGCTCGACGGCGTGGGGGGCACCACGAAATAGGCGAACAACGCGATCGAACGCAGGATGTACAGCAGCCCGAGCAGGATGTGCTTGGGGTACTTGCCGCCCAGCCAGCCGAACAGCCAGGAGCCGATGCAGTTGACCCCGCCGATCGTCGCCAGCGCCTCGGCGCTCAGCATCGGGTCCATGCCGCACAGCGCGAGGTAGCTCGGCAGATGCGTGGTGAGGAACACCAGCTGCAGCCCGCAGACGAAATACGCCCCGGACATCACCAGGAAGCCGCGATGGCGCATCGCCTGGCCCAGCACCTCCTTCATCGAGACGTTGCCGCCGGAGCGGGCCGGCAGCTTGTCGGCCCCACCCGCCATGAAGGCGGCCGGCAACATCAACGAGAGAGTGAGCACCACGAACAGCGCGACCCCGACGCGCCAGCCCATGCCGGAAAGCGTGGCCTGCGTCATCGGCGCGATCACCAGAGTGCCGAGCGAGCCCACGGCGGAGACCAGGCCGAGCGTCGCACTCCGCCGGCTCTCCGGCACGGCCCGGGCGGTGGCGCTCATCGCCAGGCTGGACGCGGTGCAGGAGAGTGCGATGCCGATCAGGCCGCCCGAGATCGCGAGTGCCACCAACCCGTGCGCCATCAGCATCACCGCGAGGCCGAGGGCATAGACGACAGCCCCCGCCATCATCACCGGGCGCGAGCCGCGACGGTCCGCGAAGGCGCCCACCAAGGCCTGGGACGCACCCCAGCTGATGTTCTGGATCGCCACCGCGAAGGTGAAGTCGGCGGTGGTCAGCGCGAGGTCATGCGTGACCGGCCCGATGAACAGGCCGAGGCTCTGCCGCATCCCCATCGCCACCGTCATCATCATGGCGGCGCCGATCAGGATCGACCTGCTTCGCGCCCGATCGGCACCCGGCTGCATCGGTGATGTTCTCCTGGCTCGCCCGAGCCGGTTTCGTCGTGCAACTCTGCCCCAGGTCGACATCCGGCGGAAAGCACGGGAGAGTGCGCCCCGAGCAGGGCGGCTATGCGCACGCGCCGTCATCGAGAGGGAGAACGGACCAATGGCTGACAACGGACAAAAGATCATCGACCTGGACCGCAAGCGGATGACCGCGATGGCCCAGAAGGATCTCGCCACGCTGCGGGCGGTGCTGGCCGACGATCTGGTCTACACGCACTCCTCGGCGCGACTCGACACCAAGCAGAGCCTGATCGGCGCGATGGAGTCCGGCGCCACCGTCTACACCGCGGTCGAGCCGTCGGACGTGAAGGCACAGGATTGCGGCGACGCGGTGATCCTGACCGGCGTGGCCCGCATCGGCGTCACGTCGGGCGGCAAGCCGAACAGCTTCAGCGTGCGGTTCACCGACGTATACGCCAACCGGGGCGGCGAGTGGCGGATGGTGGCCTGGCAGTCCACGCGCACACCCGAGTAGACGATGCAACTCGGCATCCATCTGCCGCACGCCGGCGAGCAGGCCAGCCCCGCGCTGATCCGCCGCTTCGCCATGCGGGCCGAAGATCTCGGCCTCAGCGACGTGTGGGTCAGCGAGCACATCATCGTGCCGCGCGCGCGATTCCCGCGCTCGCCGCTGTTCTACGATCCTGTCGTGACGTTGAGCTGGGCCGCCGCCGTGACCCAGCGTGTGCGGCTCGGCACCAGCGTATTGGTGCTGCCGATGCGCCATCCGCTGCCGTTGGCCAAGGAATTGGCGACCTTGCACAACCTATCTGAAGGCCGCCTGATCCTCGGCGCCGGAGTCGGCTGGCTCGAACCCGAATTCGCCGCCCTCGGCGTGCCATTCGGCGAGCGTGGCCGGCGGATGGACGAGGGCATCGCGATGATGCGGGCGGTCTGGACCCAGGACCCGGTGAGCTTCGCGAGCAAATACATCCCCGCCGAGATCGCCGACATGACGATGACGCCGCTGCCGGTGAGCCCGATCCCTCTCTGGATCGGCGGCAGCTCGGAAGCGGCGTTGCGGCGCACGATCCGCCTCGCCGACGGCTGGCACGGCAGCCGCCACACCCCCGAGGAAGCCGCGCCGATCGTGCGGCGGCTGCGCGAGGCGCGGCCGGAGCCCGGCTTCACGATCTCGATGCGGACGCACTGGAATGGGCGGGACGAGGGCGAGCTGCGCGCCCGCCTCGCGGGATTCGCCGAGATCGGCGTCCAGCATGTGATGGTCGCGCCGGAGAACCGCGAGGTCGACGATTGGGACAGCGTCATCGAAGGCGTCGGCCGGAACGTCGGAGGCTAGCGCACGATTGCGTCAAGTTGACCCGCGTCATCGCGAGGAGCGCTTGCGACGAAGCGATCCATGCCGCCGGCGCGATGGATCGCCACGCCGCACAAGAGCGGCTCGCGATGACGGGTGCGTGGGAGATGATTCGGTCTGAAACGATCACGCTCCAGAGCGAGAGAATCGAAGCCGAGTGAGCCCGCGTCACACCTCCTCGATGCGCTCCACTCCCGGGACCACCTTCAATGCCTGCGCCAGTCGGGGCGACACGTTGAACCCCCCTGGCAGGGCGATCTCCACGCTCTGACCGTCGCCGAGCCGCGGCACCAGCACCACGCGCCCCTTGCCGCGACCCTCGCGACCGAGCAGGACGCGGATGTGCTCCACCGCCTCGCTCTTCTCCAGCCACACGCGCATTCCCGCGCCGACGCCCGACGCCGCCTCGTCCAGCCTCGTGACGTCACTCGCGGTGATCCGCAGTGTCTCGTCCTCCAGCCGCAAATCGGCGGTGACGAGAACATTGGCACCCGTCGTCAGCACCTCGCGCGACCGCGCCAGGATCTCGGAGAAGAACGTCACCTCGCACGAGCCGGCGGCGTCGGAGATACGAACCCAGGCCATGCGGCTGCCGGTGCGGGTGATGCGCTCCTTCGAGGCGATGACGCTGCCGGCAAGCTTGACACGGGTGATGCCGCGCGCCGCCATCGTGTCGATCTGATCGCTGCGCACCGCGCCGAGCCGATGCAGCACATGCGCGTAGGCGTCGAGCGGATGCGCCGTGAGATGAAAGCCCACCGCCTCCGCCTCGAAGCCGAGTTTTTCCAGCGGCGGCCAATCCGGCATGTCGGGCAGACGAAGCGGCTCGGGCTTGCCGCTTGCACCGAACAAACCGATCTGCCCGCTCGCCGCTTCCTCCGCCTCGGCCTGCGCGCGGCGCAGCACCGTCTCGGCACCCGCGAACAGCCGCGCACGGTTCGGCTCCAGATTGTCGAACGCACCAGCGCGAACCAGATTTTCCACCGACATCCGGTTGAGCTGGCGCGGATCGACGCGCGCCGCGAAATCCGCGAGATCGTCGAACGGACGCGCGCCACGCGCCTCGGTGAGCGACTGCATCGCCGAGTATCCGACCTTCTTCACCGCCGCCAGCGCATAGCGGATCGCCAGCTTGTCGTCGGCCGATTTCTCGACGGAAAAGTCCGCGCCGGAGCGG
>DATIMU010000507.1:0-3820 GCA_035475015.1 Acetobacteraceae bacterium | reverse complement strand
TGCGGAACTCGAAGCGCGTGGCGGTGTTCCGCGACTTCCTGCTCGCCCGCCTCGCCGAGCTGCAATAGGCCGGGCTGCCCGGCGCCCGCCACGGGTCATGCAGCGGAGACATGGCGGCGTCCGGCTTTTGCTGCTGGCAGGAACGACAGACGCTCCATATCGTTATCTCGACAGATACGGCGGGTCGTCCGCCAGTCTTCCTGCCCGAGTGGCTGGAAAAGGGGTCGATGACCCCTTCGTCTCCCAGACGTGAAGCCTCCCTGTTACTTGCCCCCGGGTTCCGCCCGGGGGCTTTTCTTTGGCGGGGTATCATTCCTCCCGACAGATTAACGGCGTGTCGAACATTCGCATACTTGTATCTCTTTTGCGAGAATCGTAACAATTCGTTTGTAGTTTTGGACGGACAACGAACGGAGGTCGTCTATGCTCTTCCTCGTCATCAGCGATCCGCGCCCCGAGCCGCCCACCGGCATCGCGGAGTCCCGGCAGCGATTCTGGACTTGGGTGGACCCGCTGATCGCCTCCGGCCGGGTCCGGTCGATCCATGCCAAGGTCGGCCGAGGCGCGGTCGCGCTGTTCGACGTGGATTCCAACGAGATGCTTCACGGCTTCTTGAATGCCTGGGCCGACATCATCCCGGCGAGGTTCGAGATCCACGCCCTCATCGCGCCCGACAGTGCCCGGCGCTTCCTCGCGGAGCAGCGCGGAAAGCCGGAATGAGCGATGGCGGACGCTGAGCTCGCAGTCGCCACCGGCGCCATCGTCGCCTACCGGCTGTTCGACGTCGCGTACGCGATCGACCTCGGCCAGGCCGAGACGATCTGGGCCAGCCGGGCACGCAGCGCCAGCACGCGCGGAAAGCTGAGCGCCACGCCACCCAAGGCGGTCGCGTTCGGCGTGCCGCCGCTGGCGCTGACGCTCGATCCACTCACGCTGACCTTGGACGATGCGCCGGTGCAGGCCGCCGTGACGGTCCGGCTGCATGATTTCGGCGTCATCAGCATGGCCCTGCGCATCCCGGCGAATGCGATGTCGTGGAGCGCGTTCACCGCGCGGTTGAACGCGATGGACCGCTGCGTCGGTCCCGGCGCGGAAAGCGCCGTATGGTCCGGGCTGCTCGACGATGTGCGGGGCGTCCTCGACGGCGCCTTGATCCGCCCGACCTCCGCGACGCTGGACGAGGATTTTCTCATCGGCGTGGTGAACGCATTTTCGGAAAGGCTGACGTCGGCGGAGTTGCAGGAGCGGGTCGATCTCGTTCCGCTGCTGTCGGGCGAGCAACGGCGGCTATCGGAGCACGCGCGTCAGGATCTGCTGCGACAGCGCTTTTCGTACTACACTGACGACCTGGTGGCGCTCACCTGGGATCGCGCGTTCATCTATGAGCCGCGCGGCGATTCCGACGTGATCGACGTGCTGGAGGTCGCCAACGCGCAGCTACTCGAGATGCGCTATTACGACGAATTGCTCGATGCCGAGCTGCCGCGCATGTACGACCTGGTCGAGGCGACGCGGCGGACCATGACGCTGCTGGCGTCGCGCCGCTTCGCCAATCTGGCGCGACGGCTCTACACGCTGGTCGCCGAGGTGACGGAGCTCACGGAAAAGGTCGACAACGCGCTGCAGGTGACGGAGGACGTCTATCTCGCGCGGGTCTACGCGGCGGCGCTGGAGCTGTTCCGCGTTCCCGCCGTGCGTGCCGCCGTCGAGCGGAAGCTCGCGATCATCCGCGATACCTACGCGGCGCTGTACGACGAGGCATCCGGCAGCCGCGCGGAATTGCTGGAAATCGCCATCCTGGTGCTGATCGCGCTGGAAATCGTGCTGGCGCTGGTCCGGCCATAGCCCGTCAGATCCGGGCCTCGCCAGCCTGGATCACGGCCGCGACGAGTGCTTCGATGTCCTCGTTCCGGGTCCGATGATTGACGATCGCCGCGCGGATCGCGAGCTGGCCGCCGATGGTCGTGGTGGAGGGCGCGGCGACGCCGGCCTCCTGCAGGTCGGCGACGATGGCGACGTTCAGGGCGTCGAGATCGCCGGCCGCCGCGATGAAACGGAAACATACGATGTTGAGCGCGACGGGGGCGAGCCGCTCCAGCGCCGGCTCGGCATCGACCCGGGCGGCGAGCGCGCGGGCCAGGGCGCAACATTGCTCGACCACCGCGCCGAGCCGGTCAGCGCCGTAGACCAGCAGGGTCATCCAGACCTTCAGCGCCCGGAAGCCGCGCGACAGATCGGGGCCGAGATCGCAAGGCCAGGGATGGCCGCCGGCGAGGCCGCGGTTCTCGCGGCGGAGATAGGCGGCCGGGGCGGCGAAGGCGGCGAGCTGGGCGGCCGGGTCGCGCACCAGGATGCAGCCGCAATCGTAGGGAATTTGCGCCCATTTGTGGAAATCGAAGGCGATGGAATCCGCCTGCTCGATGCCGGCGAGCAATGGGCGCAGCGCCGGCGAGAGCGCCGCCATCGCGCCGAACGCGGCGTCAACGTGCAGCCACAAGCCTTCCGCGCGGCAGAACCCGGCGAGCCCGGCCAGATCGTCGATCGCGCCGATATCGACGCTGCCGGCGGTGCCGACTACCATGAACGGCGCGAGGCCCGCTGTACGATCACGCGCAATCGCCTCGACGAGCGCGGGCAGCACCATCCGGCCGTCGGCATCGCAGGCGATCAGTCGCAGGGCGCCGGTGCCGAGCCCCGCCATGTCCATCGCGCGTGACACGCAGCCATGCGCGGCGGCGGAGGCGTAGGCGACGAGTTTTTTTCCGGCGCCCACGCCATCCCGTCGGACCGCCGGCCCGAGTGCCGCCGTGCGCGCGATCAGCACCGCGATCAGGTTGGCGATTGACGTTCCCGTGACCAGCAGGCCGGAGGTTTCGTTGGGAAGACCCAGCATCTCGGCGGCCCAGCCGATCACCTGCCGCTCGACCTCGATCGGCGCGTGGTCGCGCCCGCCGAGATTGGCGTTGAGACCGGCGGCGAGCAGTTCGGCCAGCATCCCCACCGGATTGCCGCCGCCATGCACCCAGCCCATGAAGCGCGGATGGGTGTTGCCGGTGGCGTAGGGCTCGATCAGGCGGCGGAATTGCGCGTAGACGGCTTCGGGCTCGCTCGGCGCGCGCGGTAGCGGCGTGGTGAGCTCGGCGCGCAGCGGTTGCGGCATCGGCTGCCACACCGGCCGCTCGCGCACGCCGGCGAGGTGGTCGACCATGTCGTCGACCATGCGGTGCCCAAGGGCTCGCAGCGCCGTCCAGTCCTGGGGATCGAGCCCGCCTGCGTCCGGCTCCATGGGCACTCCTATCCCGGCGAATGCAGTCCAAGCGCGTTCAGCAGCGCCGGGTTCAGCACCGGCCGGCCGCTCGGTGGGCGCGGTACGCCGAAGCCCATCCGATCGTCGTAGCCCCACAGCGCCCAGCCGATGTGCTGCGCCTCCAGCGCACGGCGAACGTCGCCGAGCCAGGCCAGGCGCGCCGGGGCATTCAGGTCGCTGCTGGCGCCGAACTCCCCGGCGAGGACGACGGCCTTGTTGCGCCGTGCCCAGTCGGCGGCGAGCGCGATCCGGTTGGCGACGGCCGCTGCGTCCCAGTGCTGGCTGCAATAGTAGCGCATCACGGAAGCCGTCTGGCCGGTCACGCTGACGCGCACACAGGGCTCGGTCACCGGGAAAGGCAAGGTGGCGAGCGCCTTCTTGTCCAAGCTCGGATCGAACTCGGCGAGGGTCGTCAGCACCGAGGGTTCATAGAAATGGAAGGTGTAGACCACGTCCGGATCGGACACGGGATGCAGCCCGACCAGGCCATTCACGCTGCTCCAGTCGTTGCCG
>DATIMU010000506.1:0-5503 GCA_035475015.1 Acetobacteraceae bacterium | reverse complement strand
CGCAGCATCTCGGCAAGCCGAGCGGCGAGTGCCGCCTCCTCGCGCGCCCGGTCCTGCTCGCGGGCCTCGCGCCGGACGCGCAGCGAGCCGCTCGCGTTCAGTAGCGAGCCCCGCGCGACCAGGCGGGCGATGGCTTCGTCGAGCACGGCGGCCCCCGCCTCCGGGAGCAGCGCGGCGAGCTGGTCGCGCGATAGTCCATCGGGGTGAGTCGGCTCGGAGGTCGCGAGCCGGGCGGGGATTTGCGCGAGAACGGTATCGAACACGGCTTGCGTCATCGCCACTCCGCCGCGCCCGATCACGACGGGCGCATCGGCCAGCATCGCCGCCGCACGCGCCGGCGCCACGCCCGCCAAACGTGCCAGCGTTTCCAGCCGGACGCCCGCCGCGCCGGCGCGCGCCACCTCGCCTACCACGATTTCCGCCGGGACGGCCTCCGCCAACGCCGCGAGCCGCGCCAGCACGTCCGGCGCGCGCCGCCGCAGCCGCAGGGTCGCGGGCTCCACCACGCGGCCGCCGCAGACGGTCATGGGCGGGGAGAGCGTGCGCAGCACGAACCGCTCGCGCGCCGGGATCGCGATGGGCTCAGCGCATTGCAGCTGCGCCAGCGCGGTCTCGCCCGGCTCCAGCGTGTCGCGATCGAGCAGGCGGAGGCGAGCCTCGACCTCGCTTGTGCCGACCAGCAGCGCCAGCCGCGCATTGTTGCGCAGCGTCCGGCCGCCGGCCACCGTGCGCAGCGCCACGCTCAGCCAGGCGGATGGGGCGAGCAGGCCGCGCGTTGTCAGTGCGGTACCGCGCGGCACCTGCCCCGGCTCCGCCCCGCGCAGATTGACCGCGACCCGCTGGCCGGGTTGCGCCGTGGTGACTGGAGCGCCATGCACCTGCAGCGCCCGGACCCGTGCTGCGAGCCCGCCCGGTGCCACCGCGACCTCGTCGCCGACCGCGAGCGCCCCGCGCCGCAAGGTGCCCGTGACCACGGTGCCGTAACCCGCGACGCTGAAGGCGCGGTCCACCGGCAGGTAGGGAAACCCGTCATCCGCTGCCGCCGCGCCGTCCCGCATCGCATCGGCCAGCGCCCGCTTGAGCGCCGTCACGCCCTGCCCGGTGGTCGCCGAGGTGAGGACCGGAGCCGCGGCACTGAGGCCGGCGCGCGCCGCGAACGCCGCCACCTGCCGGGCGACGGCGGCGGCTGTCTCCTGGCTCACCAGATCGGCCTTGCTCACCGCGACGACCGCGCGCCGCACCCCGAGCAGGCCGGCGATATCGACGTGCTCGACGGTCTGCGGCTTGATCCCCTCGTTCGCCGCGACGATCAGCAGCACCGCGTCGATCCCGGCGGCACCCGAGATCATGGTGCGGACGAAGCGCTCGTGGCCGGGCATGTCGATCAGGTCGATGACCGCGTCGCCCTGTACAGAATCCGGGGCGGAAAAATGCGCGAAGCCGAGGGCGATGGAGATGCCGCGCCGCTGCTCCTCGGCCAGCCGGTCGGTCTCCATGCCGGTCAGCGCGCGGACCAGCGCGGTCTTGCCGTGGTCGACGTGGCCGATGACGCCGGCCACCAGGCGTTTCACTTGTGGCGGCGGCTCAGTCGTCGTGGGCGCCCGAGCCGTGGCTGCCGATCATCGCCAGCACCTCGCGGCGTGTGCTGGGGTCGTCGCGGAAGGCGCCGAGCATCCGGCTGGTCACCATCGTCACGCCCGGCTTGTGCACGCCGCGCGTCGTCATGCACTGGTGCGCCGCCTCGATCACCACGGCGACGCCGCGCGGCTGCAGCACGTCCTGGATGGTGTTGGCGATCTGCGCCGTCAGCTTCTCCTGGATCTGCAGGCGCTTGGCATAGGCGTCCACCACGCGGGCGAGCTTGCTGATGCCGACGACACGGGTGCCCGGAAGGTAGGCGACGTGGGCACGGCCGATAATCGGGCGGAGATGGTGCTCGCAATGGCTTTCGACGCGGATGTCGCGCAGCAGCACGATCTCGTCGTAGCCGTCGGTTTCCTCGAAGGTGCGTTCGAGAATGGAGACCGGGTCCTCCTCGTAGCCGGCGAAGAACTCGGTGAACGAGCGCACCACGCGGCTGGGCGTGTCAAGCAGGCCCTCGCGCTCGGGGTCGTCGCCGGCCCAGCGCAGCAGCACGCGCACGGCCTCTTCCGCCTCTTGCTCGGTGGGACGTCGTGCTGGCGTGGGCTGGGGGACGGGCTTCAGTTGGGCCACCGGACGGACACTCCCTGGCAGACTTCTCCCCGGAAGATAGGGCCTCGGCCGGAGGGAGCAACTGCCGCCCCGGTTAACCCGCCCGCGGGGTCACCCGTGGGGTCAATGGACCCGGCCGCTCTCGTGCGGGCTGTCGAGGCTGAAGGGGGGGATCGCCACGTCGAAATTCTCGCCCGAGGCCGGCACGATCATGTGATAGGCGCCGACCATGAAGCCCGAGGGCGTGTCGAGCGGCGTGCCGGAAGTGTATTCAAAACTCTCCCCCGGTTCGAGCAGCGGCTGCTCGCCCACCACGCCGGCACCGTGGACGTGTTGCGAGCGGCCGTGGCCGTCGGTGATGTGCCAGGTGCGGCGCAGCAGCTGCACCGGCTCCCGCCCGCGATTCTCGATCCGCACGCGATAGGCCCAGACGTAGTGGCTCTCCTCGGGCTTGGACTGGTCCTCGAGATAGAAGGACCGGACGGTGACGCGGATATGGCGCGTGGTCTTCGCGTAGTCCTCAGCCATCACACGCAAACTCTCTCGCTGCGGCTGCCCCCATGATTGAAAGCGGGGATTGAAAGCGCGGTGAATTCAAGGCGCGCCGGATGCGATTGTCCAGCGCCGCTCACTCGGCGGCGCGTGCGACGGGCGAGACCGCGGCCAGCCCGCGCGCCAGATCCTCCGTCAGATCCTCGACGTCCTCGAGCCCCACCGAGAGGCGGATGGCGCCGTCGGTGATGCCCTGCCGCGCCCGCTCCTCAGGGCCGATCCGCATATGCGTGGTGGTCGCGGGATGCGTCGCGAGCGATTTTGAATCGCCGAGATTGTTCGATAGCGCGATGAGACGAAAACCGTTCATCGCGCGGAATGCGCCATCCTTGCCGCCGCGCACCTCGAAAGTGACCATCGTGCCGCCGCCGCTCATCTGCCGCACGGCCAGCGCGTGCTGCGGATGGTCCTTACGCGTCGGATACCACACCCGGCTCACCTCGGGCTGCTCGGCGAGGAAATCGGCGACCTCCTCGGCGTTGCGCGTCGCGGCGTCGACCCGCAGCTTGAGAGTTTCGAGGCCCTTCAGCAGCAGCCAGGCGTTGAACGCGGAGAGCGTCGGTCCAGTGTTGCGCACGAACGGTTGCAGCGTCTCCTCGATCCACTTACGCCGGCCGAGCACCGCGCCGCCGAGCACGCGGCCCTGGCCGTCGATGTGTTTGGTGCAGGAATACACGACGACATCGGCGCCGAAATCGAGCGGCTTCTGCCCGAGCGGTGTGGCGAACACGTTGTCCACCACGACGATCGCGCCCGCTGCGTGGGCGAGCTCACTGATCGCCGCCATGTCGACGATCTCCAGCATCGGGTTGGACGGGGTTTCCAGCAGCACGAGCTGCGTCGGCTTGGCCAGCGCGGCGCGCCACTGGTCGAGGTCGGGCCCATCGACGAACTCGAACGCGATGCCGAAGCGCGGGAGCAGGGTGGAGACGATCCAGAAGCAGCCGCCGAACAGCGCGCGCGACGCCACCACGCGGTCGCCGGTCTTGAGGTGAGAGAACAGCGCGCCATGCACCGCCGCCATGCCGGACGCCATGACGCGACACGCCTCGGCACCCTCGATTTGCGCGAGGCGGGCTTCGAGCATTGCGACGGTCGGGTTGTCGAAGCGGGAGTATTGGTAGCGCTCGACCTCGTTGCGGAAGGTCGCCTCGGCCTGCTCGGCGCTGTCGTAGACGAAGCCGGAGGTGAGGTAGAGCGCCTCGGCGGTCTCGCCGAAATGGCTGCGCTGGATGCCGCCGTGGATCAGCGCGGTACCGGGGCGGAATTGGGGAGTGTCGGACATGGGTGTCTGGGCCTCTCGCGGTTGGCCCGACCTCGGAGCAGCGGATCGCGTGACGGATTCGGTCGCGAGCCGCTGGCCTCTTTAGCGCGCTTGTTTCACCTCGCCGCAATCCGGCCGGACAAATCACGAGGGGCCAACGGCCGGGCGCAACCTAGGCGCCGGCGGATTGCGCCGTCAAGGCGGGGCACTTATGCTGCCGACATGGTGGCATCTCACTGTCATGTCGGGCCAAGCCCGGCCATGACGGACGGCGACCCGACGCGGGTGTAGTTCAATGGTAGAACGGCAGCTTCCCAAGCTGCATACGAGGGTTCGATTCCCTTCACCCGCTCCACTCGGCGCCGCCGCACCGATCTCATTACCGGAAATTCATGGACAAGGGACCATTGCGCGCTGAAGGTGGCCCCACCCGGGCACACGAGGCCGGATGGGGGATCTGCCATGAAAGCAATTGCTTGCTCGTTCCTGCTCGCGGTTCTGCTGACCGGATGCGCGGGAGAGGAAAAGGCAAAGATGGACACCGGACGGGTCATCCCCTCCGACAGCGGCAAGTGTACGCAGACGATCGGCACGCGGACGTTCAACGTCGAGTGCCCCAAATAGCCGAGCCCGAGGCTGCGTAACGCCTCTCTACTCGATCACCCCACACGCGATCCGCCCGCCGCCGCCGCCGAGCGGGGCTGGCTTGTCGCTGTAATTGTCGCCGCCGGCGTGGATCATCAGGGCGTGGCCGCGCAGCTGGTCGATGTCCTTGATAGCAGGCGCGATCATGTGCTCCTTGGCCGTGCCGTTCTTCGATACCTGCAGCACCGGGAGGTCGCCGAGATGGCCGTGGCCTCGCGGCCCCTCGTGATGGCCGGTCTTGGCGGGATCGAGATGCCCGCCCGCGCCGCCGGCCGCAACCGGCTGGCCGTTGGCGGTGCCGGGTTCGCAGGACCCGTTCTCGTGGACGTGGAAGCCGTGCGGGCCGGCGGGCAGGCCCTTCAGGTTGGTGTCGAACATCGCGCCGCTGGGAACCCGGCTGATCGTGACGGTGCCGATGGCCTCGCCCGGGCCGGTCGGCGTCGCGAGATGCATGTCGGCGTGCAGATCGGCCGCGCGCGCGTCGGCCATCAGTCCGAGACCGCCGGCGAGAACCGCCACGGCAAACAGATGTTTCATTCGGTATCTCCCAGAACCCGCCCCAGCCTCACCCGTCGCGGGCGCGCGGTCAACGCATCGGTGCCGCGATCGCGGTCGCCCGCCTGGGGGCACGATGGACCGCCACGCCGCTGCGCGGCTCGCGATGACAATAATGAGCCGGTTTGAAACGACCGGAACTTAGCGCATCGGTGCCGCGATCGGTGTCGGGTCGTCCTCCTCCGTCTCGATGGCGGGGTCGGCCTCCAGCGAGAAGGCGGCGGCCATTAGGGCGCGCGTGTAGTCCTCGCGGGGCGCGGCGAAAATGCGCTCGGCGGGGCCTTCCTCCACCAC
>DATIMU010000505.1:0-11443 GCA_035475015.1 Acetobacteraceae bacterium | reverse complement strand
GTCGGGCGTGGTGCAGTTGGCACTGCTGATGTGGGCGACGAGCCGCGCCGGGATGCCGATGCGCGTGCCGCGCCCGCGCCTCACGCCGCAGATGCGCGTGCTGCTGCGGCGCATGGCGCCGGGGCTGGTCGGCGCCGGCGTGACGCAGCTCAACCTCGCGGTGGACGTCATCATCGCCAGCCTGCTGCCGGCGGGGACGGTTTCGCTGCTGTACTACGCCGACCGGGTGAACCAGCTGCCGCTCGGCGTGATCGGCACCGCCGTCGGAACCGCGATGCTGCCGCTCTTATCGCGCCAGGTGCGCGCGGGCGAGGCGGTGGCGGCGCGCGGCACGCTGAACCGCGCGCTGGAATACGCACTGTTCCTCACCCTGCCGGCGGCGATGGCGCTCGGCGTCGCGGCCTATCCGATCATGTGGGTGCTGTTCGGGCGCGGCGCGTTCGACGCGGAGAGCGCGCGGCTTTCGGCGCAGGCGCTGGCCGCCTACGCGCTCGGGCTGCCGGCCTTCGTGGTGGTGAAGGTGCTGGCACCAGGCTTCTTCGCGCGCGGCGATACGTCCACCCCGGTCAAGATTGGCGTCTGCGCGGTGGCGCTCAACCTCGCGCTCAACTTCGCCTTCATGGTGCCGCTGCGCCATGTCGGGCCGGCGCTGGCCACCAGCCTCGCGGCGATCTTCAACGTCGGCTGGCTGGCCTTCGCGCTGCACCGACGGGGACATTTGCAGCTCGACCCGCAGATCCGCCGCCGCCTGCCGCGCATGATGCTGGCGGCGGTGGCGATGGCGGCGGCGCTGTATTTCGCCGATGGCCCGCTGTTCGCGGCGGCGGAGGCCGGGCGCGGCCTGAAATGGGTCGCGTTCGCGCTGCTCGTCACGCTCGGCTTCGCGGTCTACGCGATCGCCGGACAGCTCCTTGGCGCCTTCGACCTGCGTGACCTCTGGCGCCTGCTGGCGAGGCGGCGGCGGGTTGGCGCCTGAAGGGTCGCGCGGGTTTGACGTCTATTGTATCGATCGGTACACCCGGCGCCGAGCGGTGCCCGCCATCGAGGTGTTCGCATGTCAGAGACCCGTCCCCCGCTGCCCCCCTTCACCCGCGAGACCGCCATCCGGAAGGTGCGTGGCGCGGAAGATGGCTGGAATACCTGCGACCCGGAGCGCGTCGCGCTCGCCTACACGATCGACAGCGTCTGGCGCAACCGTAGCGAGTTCGTGGTAGGCCGCCCCGCGATCATCGAGTTCCTGAGACGCAAATGGGCGCGCGAACTGGACTACCGGCTCATCAAGGAGGTTTGGGCCGTCACGGCCGCCCGGATCGCGGTGCGCTTTGCCTATGAATGGCACGACGACAGCGGCCAATGGTTCCGTTCCTACGGCAACGAGAACTGGGAGTTCGACGCGGCTGGCCTGATGCACCACCGTCACGCCTCGATCAACGATTTGCCGATCAAGGCGGCCGACAGAAAGTATCATTGGGACCGAAATGGCCCCCGCCCCGCCGATCATCCCGGCCTCGGCGATCTCGGGCTCTGACCATCCCTCGCCCCGGCCGCCGCCGGCGCGTCAGACCCTGAGGCGGAACAGCACTGTGGAGCGGCCCGTCACCTCGTAGGTGTCGCCCACGTCGAACGATTCGTTCCGTGCCTCCGGCGCGTTGGTGTCGAACAGCAGCGACCAGTGACGGATGCCGGCGCATTCCGGCATGGTGAACTCGACCACGTCATGATGCGCGTTGAGCACCAGCAACAGCGTCTCGGCGTTGCCCGGGCGGCGGATGCCGGTGGCTTGCGCACGGCCGTCCATCATCATGCCGAAGCAGCGCATCGTGCCGTCGTCCCAGTCCTCCGGCTTCATCTCGTCGCCGCTGGCGTTGATCCAGCTCACGTCTTTGACGCCGAGCTCCTCGTTGTATTCGCCGGTGAAGAAGCGGGCGCGGTTGAGGATCGGGTAGCTTTGGCGGATGCGGATCAGCCGGCGGGTGAACTCGATCAGCGCGTGGCCCTGCCGTGACACGTCCCAGTTGACCCAGCTGATCTCGTTGTCCTGCGCGTAGGCGTTGTTGTTGCCGCCCTGGGTGCGGCCGAACTCGTCGCCGGCGAGCAGCATCGGCGTGCCCTGCGCGAGCAGCAACGTCGCCAGCATGTTGCGCTTCTGGCGTTCGCGGAGCTCGATGATCTCCGGGTCGTCGGTCGGCCCCTCGACGCCGTGATTCCACGAGCGGTTGTCGGAATGGCCGTCGCGGTTGTCCTCGCCGTTGGCCTCGTTGTGCTTCTCGTCGTAGCTCACCGTGTCGTTGAGCGTGAAACCATCATGCGCGGTGATGAAGTTCACGCTGGCCCACGGCTTGCGGCCGCGCCGGTTGAACAGGTCGGCCGACGCCGACAGGCACGCGGCGAGCTTCGACGCCTCGCCCTCATCGCCCTTCCAGAACGCCCGCGTGGTGTCGCGGAAGCGGTCGTTCCACTCCGCCCAGCCGGGCGGGAACTGGCCGACCTGATAGCCGCCCGGCCCGATGTCCCACGGCTCGGCGATCAGCTTCACGGAAGAAAGCACCGGGTCTTGGCGGCAGCTGTCGAGGAAGCCGCCGCCCTCGTCGAAGCCGTCCGGCTCGCGCCCGAGGATGGTCGCGAGATCGAAGCGGAAGCCGTCGACGTGCATCTCCTGCACCCAGTAGCGCAGGCTGTCCGTCACCATCTGCAGCACGCGCGGGTGCGACAGGTTGACCGTGTTCCCGGTGCCGGTGTCGTTGATGTAGTAGCGGTGCTGGTCGGGGATGAGGCGGTAGTACGAGGCGTTGTCGATGCCCTTGAACGACAGCGTGGGGCCGCGCTCGTTGCCCTCGGCGGTGTGGTTGTAGACGACGTCGAGGATGACTTCGAGGCGGGCGCTGTGCAGATGCGCGACCATCGCCTTGAACTCGCCGATCGAGTTGGTCGCGGAGTACCGCAGATCGGGCGCGAAGAAGCCGATCGTGTTGTAGCCCCAATAGTTCGTCAGCCCCTTGTCGAGCAGCAGACTGTCATTGATGAACGAGTGGATCGGCAGCAGCTCGACCGAGGTGACGCCGAGGTTGCGGAGATAATCCACCACCTCCTTCCCCGCCAGGCCGGCGAAGGTGCCGCGCAGTTCCTCGGGAACGGAAGGGTGCAGCTTGGTGAAGCCGCGCACATGGGTCTCGTAGAAGATCGTGCGCTCCCACGGCACGCGCGGCGACTGGTCCCGCGCCCAGGTGAAGGCGGGGTCCACCACGCGGCATTTCGGCATCAGCTTCGCGCTGTCGCGCTCGTCGAAGGTGAGGTCGTCCTCGGATTCGAGCTGGTAGCCGAACACCTCGGGGCCCCATGTGAGCTGCCCGACATGGCCCTTGGCGTAGGGGTCCATCAGCAGCTTGTTGGGGTTGAAGCGGTGGCCGTTCTCCGGCTCGTAGGGGCCGTGCACGCGGTAGCCGTAGAGCGTGCCGGGGCGCGCGTCGGGCAGGTAGCCGTGCCACACCTCGTCGGTGAACTCGGG
Organism: Acetobacteraceae bacterium; assembly: GCA_035475015.1. GTDB lineage: Bacteria > Pseudomonadota > Alphaproteobacteria > Acetobacterales > Acetobacteraceae > JAFKFI01. The sequence goes on along the minus strand of DATIMU010000505.1, from coordinate 7,938 downwards.
CAGCTCGATGCGTTCGAGCTCGGTCTCGCCCGTCGCGTCGAACAGGCACAATTCGACCTTCGTCGCGTTGGCCGAGAACAGCGCGAAATTGACGCCGAGGCCGTCCCAGGTGGCGCCCAGCGGATAGGGCAGGCCCTCGGTGATGCGCGTCTTCGGGACACTGAGCGACATGCGCGCGTTCTCCATCATCAAAAGATGCCGGCCCGTAACGGCCTCATGTCGAACCAACACGGTCGTCGCGAGCCGCGCAGCGGCGTGGCGATCCATCGTGCCCACGGACGGGCGGCCGCATGGATTGCCGCGTCGCTGCGCTCCTCGCGATGACGCCGGTGGTCCGACGTGACGCGGTCACGCGCTGGCTGCCGTGCTTAATGCAGCGCGCCGGTCCGGGTTGCCAGGGCGGTACGCTATTCCGCCGCCGCCGGGGTCGGGATGTCCTGATTGGCGGCGAGCAGCGGCAGCATCGGCAGCAGCGCCGTGAGGTCGCGCTCGGCGACGCAGACGAGATACTGCGTCGACAGCGGCGCGATGTCCGCCGTCTCCGGCATCGGCAAGCCGTCCTCGCCGAGCGGCAGCGCGGTGAGGCCGAGATCGCCGTAGATCTTCAGCAGCCCCGGGCCGGCGCGCCAGATCGCCGGGTCCAGCCCTTCCTGTTGCGCGAGGTCGCGCAGCCGCCAGATCGCCGAGACGCGGTCGCTCAGCGGGCCCGCCGGGTCGCCGAGGGCGAGCATGATGCGTCCGCACCGGCGGAACGCGATGCCGGCCTGCGCCGCCTCGCCCCACACCACGCCGTCCGCGTTGGCCGGCGGCCGGCCGCCGAGCATGGTGAGGCGCATCCGCGTCTCGATGCTCCAGGGCTGCCAGCGCACCCGGCCGGGACGTATCAGCCGCCAGGTGGCGATCAGTGCGAGGGCCACGGTGACGGCGACGGTCGCGCGCAGCGAGTTCGGCACCTCGCGCGACAGCACGATCTCCCACCAGCTGTTGTCGGAGAGGAAGCGGACATGCCGCTCGAAGCCAGCGAGGGCGAGGATGCACAGGATCAGCGCGAACAGCGGCACCGCGGTCGAGGCTTGCAGCGGCCCGCTGAGCAGCCGCGCGTGGCGGTAGAAGCAGCCGCGGAACGGCGCCACGAGCATGGTGGCGAGCACCAGCACGGCGGGAATCCACAGCCGCTGACCCTGGGCCACGGTGAACGCGGCGCCGGCCATCAGCATGACCATCGTCGCCCCCCAGGCGAGGTTCACCCGGCGCGACAGGCCGATCGCCAGCACGATGAGCGCCGCGCCGATCAGCGAGGGGACGAACTCGCCGGCCTGCAGCGCGAGGTCGGCGAGATCGGGGTCGATCCAGGTGAAGTTCGGCGCCGGCGAGAGCACGCCGAGGGTGAGCAGCATGGCGCCGCACAGCGCAACGGCGCCGGTGATCGAGGCGACCGCGAAATCGGGCTCGCTCCAGCGCCCGACCGATTGCAGGGAGCGGAACATGCCGCCGCCGCGCAGCAAAATCTCGTTGCCCGCGAACATGCTGCCAGCGAGAAACAGCGGGATGATGTAGTAGTAGAGCCGGAACACCAGGATGGCGCCGACGATGTGCGGTGCGTCGAGCCAGGGCGACAGGCCGAGCAGCATCGCGGTGTCGAACACGCCGATGCCGCCCGGCAGATTGGCCGCCAGCCCCGCCGTGTAGGACGCGACATAGACGCCGAGGAAGCGCAGCCAGGTGAGGCCGGTGGCCTCGGGCAGCAGCGCGTAGAAGATCGACGCCGTGACCGCGACGTCCGCCGTGGCGAGCACCACCTGCACGATCGCCATGCGCCAGCCCGGCAGCTCGACCATGTGGCCGAACATCCGCACCGTGCCGAACACCTTCGACAGCGTGACGTAGCCGCCGACGATCGCCCATAGCCCGGCGCCGACCGCGTACATCACCCAGCGCGGCAGGTGGTCGCCGAAGAACGGGATCGAGGTCGGCTCGACGAACAGGATCGCGCCGCCTAGCACCATGCCGCCAAGCCCGAAGGTCAGGCTGCAGAACGCCACCGTCTTGGCGATCTGTACCGGCGTGAGGCCCCAATGCGCGTACAGCCGATAACGCACCGCCGCCCCCGAGACGGCGGCGAAGCCGAGATTGTGCGACAGCGCGTAGGCGCAGAACGAGGCGAACGAAACCCGCGCGTAGGACACCTTGTGCCCGGCGTAGATCGTGCCCAGCCGGTCGTAGAAGGTCAGCACGAAATACGACAGCACCGTCCAGCCGAACGACAGGACGAGGGCACGCAGCGGGATCGCGCTGATCGCGGCGGCGATGTCGTCGAGCTTGAGGTTGCGGAACTCGCGCTGCACCACGTAGATGGCGCCGCACAGCAAGGCGACGCCCAGCAAGGCTGGCAGGTGGCGGAGATATTTGATCGCGGTCTCGCGCACCCGGCGGTCCAAGTGCGTCAAGCCGCGTCGGCGGGACGGCTGAGCGCGGCGTCGATCAGGGCGATGGTCTCGCCGATCCCATACAGCGCGACGAAGCCGCCGAAGCGCGGCCCCTCCTGCTGGCCGAGCAGCACCTGATAGAGACAGCCGAACCAGGCGCGCAATTCGGGGAAATCATGGCGCTTCCCGACCTCGTAGACGACGTTCTGGATCGCCTCGCCATCCGAAGCAGGGTTGAGCCCGCGCAAGGTCTCGGCGAGGTCCGCGAGGGCCGCGCGCTCGATATCGGTCGGCAGGCGGTAGTGCTTGGCGGGGCGCACGAAGTCCCGGTAGTAGGCGATCGCGTGATGCACCAGCCGGTCGAGGAACGGCATGGCCGCCGGGCTGGCGTCGGGGCTGTAGCGGCGGATGAAGCCCCACAGGATGTCGGGCGTCTCGGCGTTCACCACGCTGGCGAGGTTGAGCAGCATGGCGAAGGACACCGGCGAGGCGGCGTCCACCGTGCCGCCGCCGGCGATGTGCCAGGCCGGGTTGGTGCGGCGCTCGGCCTCCGGCTGCGCGCGCTCCCTCGCGGCGTTGGCGAGGTAGTCGTCGACGGCGCGCGGGATCACGTCGAAATACAGCCGCTTGGCACGGTGCGGCGCGCTGTACATGAACTGCCCGAGCGCCTCGGGCGGCGCGTAGCGCAGCCACTCGTCCACCGACAGGCCGTTGCCCTTGGACTTGCTGATCTTCTGCCCCTGGTCGTCGAGGAACAGCTCATAGGTGAAATCCTGCGGCGGCGGGGTACCGAGAATGCGGCAGACGCGGCCCGACAGGCGCACGCTGTCGATCAAATCCTTGCCCGACATCTCGTAATCGACGCCGAGCGCATACCAGCGCATCGCCCAGTCGGCCTTCCATTGCAGCTTGCAGGCGCCGCCCTTCACCGAGGTCTCGAACCGCTCGCCGCTCTCGGGGTCGGTCCAGGTCACGCTGGCCGCAACGACGTCCCAGGAATCGGGTTTCACCTGCATGACCCGGCCGGTGCGCGGATGGATCGGCAGCACGGGGGAGTAGGTGGCGCGCCGCTCCGGGCCGAGCGTCGGCAGGATGACGGCGACGATCTTCTCGTATTCCTCCAGCACGCGGACCAGGGCGGCGTCGAATCGGCCTTGCTTGTAGTAGTCGGTCGAGGATGCGAACTCGTACTCGAAGCCGAAATTGTCCAGGAAGGCGCGGAGTCGGGCGTTGTTGTGCGCGCCAAAACTCTCATGGGTGCCGAACGGATCGGGCACTTGAGTAAGCGGCTTGCCGAGGTGGCGGGCCAGCAGGTCGCGGTTGGGCACGTTGTCCGGCACCTTGCGCAGCCCGTCCATGTCGTCGCTGAAGGCGAGCAGGCGGGAGGGCAGGCCGGTGAGCTCGGTGAAGGCGTTGCGCACCCAGCTGGTGCGCGCGACCTCGCCGAACGTGCCGATATGCGGCAGGCCCGAGGGACCGTAGCCGGTCTCGAACAGGGCGTGGGCTTTGCCCGAGGCGGCCAGCCGGTCACGCAGCTTGGCCGCCTCCTCGAACGGCCAGGCCTTCGGCAAGCTCGGGGCGGATGTATCGGAGTGTGTCAGGGACATGCGGGGAAGCTAGAAACCGGGGGGGCCTGGGTCAATTGGCGTCTCCGGTTATATCCAGGTATGCGCCGAGCGCCCCTCACCCAACCCTCTCCCCCAAGCAGGGGAGAGGGCTTTTGTTCTCCCTCTCCCTCTCCCTCTGGGAGAGGGTCGGGGTGCGGGGATGGCTTATAGTGCGCCGATGACCTCGCCCATGCCGAATCGCCTGCTCTTGCCCGACGCCCCTGCCGTCGTCGCCGGCCACGGGCGCGCCGCGATCCTGACGCCCGACGGGGAGCTTCTTGTTCTTCCCACCGCCGCGGCCGCCGCGCGGCTGCGCGCCCTGCCGCCGCCGATCATGGTGCATGTCCCCGCGACCCTGCGCCGGCTGGGCCTGCGCGCCATCCCGGCGCTCGACCTGCTGGAGCTGTTCGCCTTCGCCCTGCCGGGCCGCCCCGCCACGCCGACGCCGCGTGGCCTGAGCCTCGCCCTCGACCTCGATCCCCCCACCGGCGGCCTCGAAGCCGAGGCGGCGGCGCTGCCGGACGTCGCCGTTTCCCTGCTCCGGCGACTGGCGCAGGGTGCCGAGCTGCCGGCCAACCGCGACGCCGCCGCGATCGCCGCCTGGATGGGCAAGGCCGGTTGGGGCTGGGCCGCCGCCGTGACCGCAGCACTCGGCCAGCCCAACGCCGTGCCGAGCCGCACCGCGCTGCAGATTTGGAAAAGCTTGCCGGAGTGGGAGGAGACCGCGCCGCCGCCGCCGCCCTCCGCGCATCCCGTGGCGGAGGCCGAGGCGCGGGCGCGGCTCGCCCTCATCCTCGGCTCGGGCGCCGAGCAGCGCACCGGGCAGGCCGACTACGCCGGAGCCGCCGCCGCCGCCTTCGCGCCGCGCGAGCAAAGGGGCGACCCGCATCTCGTGCTAGCGGAGGCCGGGACGGGAACCGGCAAGACCCTCGGCTACGTCGCGCCGGCGATCCTGTGGGCCGAGAAGAACCGCGGCACCGTCTGGATCAGCACTTTCACGCGCCACTTGCAGCGCCAGATCGACGACGAGCTGGGCCGCGTGTTCCCCGAACCGGCGCAGCGCCGGGCGCGCGTCGTGCTGCGCAAGGGGCGGGAGAACTACCTCTGCCTGCTCAATCTGGAGGACGCCGTCACATCGGCGCAGGGCGGCTTCGCGGCGGGTGCCGTGATTCCATTGGGCATCCTGCTGCGCTGGGCGGGCGCCACGCGGGACGGCGACATCCAGGGCGGCGACCTGCCGGGCTGGCTCGCCGAGCTGTTTGGCCCGGCGAGCATCCTTTCCCTCGCCGACCGCCGGGGCGAGTGCGTCCACGCCGGCTGCGCGCATTGGCGGCGCTGCTTCGTCGAGCACACCATCCGCCGGGCGCGCGGCGCGGAGCTGGTGGTCGCCAATCATGCCCTGGTCATGGCGCAGGCGGTGTGGGGCGGGCTCGACGACGCGGCCGTCCCCGGTCGCTACGTGTTCGATGAGGGCCACCACCTGTTCGACGCGGCGGACGGCGCGTTCGCCGCCGAGCTGTCCGGGATGGAGACCGCCGAGCTGCGACGCTGGCTGCTCGGGGCCGAGGGCGGCCGGTCGCGCGCGCGGGGCCTGCGGCGGCGCGTGGAGGAGCTGGTCGCCGGGGAGCCCGAGCTGGAAGCCCCGCTCGACGCCGCGCTGATGGCGGCGCGGGCGCTGCCGGGGCCGGGCTGGTCGCTGCGGCTCGCGGAGGACGCCCCCGAACTCGGCGGCCTCGACGCCGGGCGGCCGAACCCCACGGAGGCGTTTCTCCGGGTCGCCCGCCGTCAGGTGCTGGCGCGGCTGCCGGGCGAGGCGGAGCCGTTCGCGCGTGGCGCGCTCGAATGCGACCTGCATCCGGTGGCACCCGAGCTGCCCGAGGCCGCCGAGCGGCTGGAACGCGCGTTGGCGCGGATCGCCGAGCCGCTTTCCCGGCTGCGCGAACGGCTGCTGGCGCGGCTCGACGCCGAGGCGGAGGAGCTCGACACCGCGACCCGCAACCGGATCGAGGCGATCGGCCGCTCGCTCGGCCGCCGCGCGCTCGATCCGCTGCGGGCATGGCAGGCGATGCTGCGCGCGACCCGCCTGCCGCCGCCCGAGCCGGGCACCCGGCCGGAGCATATCGCCTTTCTGCGGCTAGACCGGCGCGAGGCGGGGGATCGGGATGTCGGGCTGCACCGCCACTGGCTCGACCCCACCGTGCCGTTCGCCGCCACCCTGGCGCAGCCGGCGCAGGGTTTGCTGGTCACGTCGGCGACCTTGCGCGATTCCGGCGACCGCGACGCCGAGAGCGCCTGGGAGGCGGCCGAGGCGCGGGTCGGCGCGCCGCATCTGCCGTCGCCGGCAATCCGGGTGGCAGTCGCGAGCCCGTTCGACTATGCCGCGCAGACCCGCGCCTTTGTCGTGACCGACGTGATGCCGGGCAACATTTCCGGTCTGGCCGCCGCTTACCGGGCGCTGTTCATGGCCTCGGGCGGCGGCGCGCTCGGGCTGTTCACCGCGATCCGCCGGCTGCAGGCGGTCCACGCGAAAATCGCGCCGGAGCTGGAGGCGGCTGGCATCCCGCTGCTCGCCCAGCACGTCGACCCGATGGACAACGCCACCCTGGTCGACATCTTCCGCACCGAGGAGGAAAGCTGCCTGCTCGGCACCGACGCGATGCGCGACGGCGTGGACGTGCCGGGCCGCGCGCTGCGCCTCGTGGTGTTCGAGAAGGTGCCGTGGCCGCGCCCCGACATCCTCCACCGCGAGCGGCGGGTGCATCTCTCGGGCGGCGATCCCAAGGGCTACGACGACCGCATCGCGCGGCTGCGGCTGCGCCAGGCGTTCGGGCGGCTGATCCGCCGCTCCTCGGATCGCGGCGTGTTCGTGCTGCTCGACCGCCAGACGCCCACCCGGCTGCTTTCGGCCTTCCCCGCGGGGGTGGTCGTGCGGCGGGTGGGGCTGGCCGAGGGGGCGGCGGCGACCCGGGCGTTCCTGCGCGAGGCCGCCCTCTCGGAACCGTGAGTCTGCCTCGCTTGATCTCAAGCACGGCTTCGCGCAGGGTCCGCCGATCAATGGAGAGGCTTCCCATGCTCGCCCGGACTGGTCTGGACCCACAGGAGGCGCTTGTCTGCACGATGGTGCTAGTCGCCGCGGCGGATGGCGGCATGTCCGACCGCGAGATCGGCGTGATGTCGGGGCAGGTGCAGACCTTGCCGATCTTCCAGGATTTTTCCACCGAGCGCTTGGAGGCCGCGACCGACGCGGCGGTGGGCCTGCTCGGCGAGGACGAGGGGCTTACCCACGCCGGCCGGCTGATCCGCGAATCGCTGGTCCCGCCGCTGCGCGAGACCGCCTACGCGCTGGCCTGCGAGGTGGTCGCCGCCGACCACAATGTCGGGCAGCTGTCGCTCGAGATGCTGGAGTTCGTGATGAACGAGCTGCGCCTCGACCCGCTGGTCGCCGCCGCCATCGAGCGCGGCGTGCGGGCACGTCACCAGCGGGGATGAGCGCCGTGGGGCTTTACTCCGTCATGGCCGGGCTTGACCCGGCCATCTGCCGCGACACAAGAGCCGGTGCGAACAGGGCGCCTGCGGGGCAGCCGCGAGTGATCGCCGGGTCAAGCCCGGCGATGACGAGCGGAATTGAAACATATCCGATTCCCTTGCGGCGCGGGCGGGGGTGAGCGACATCCGCCACGGCCGGGTGCGGGCGAACGGGATCGAGTTCCATGTCGCGCGCATCGGATCGGGGCGGCCGTTGGTGCTGCTGCACGGCTGGCCGGAGTTCTGGCTGACCTGGGAGCCGGTGATGCAGCACCTCGCCGGGCGCTTCGAGCTGATCGCGCCGGATTTGCGTGGCTTTGGCGAGAGCGAGAAACCGGACGCCGGCCCCTCGGACCAGGCTGGCGCCGAGACCCATGCGG
>DATIMU010000504.1:0-4176 GCA_035475015.1 Acetobacteraceae bacterium | reverse complement strand
GCAGGCGCGGCCAGGATCGGCGGTAGAGCGTGAGGTGGCGATACATCATCGCCCAGACACGGCGGAGGGCGGCGTGTCGCTTCGGGGAAGGGTCGCGTGGAAGGTCCATCACGCCCGTACCCGCTCGATCTCGCGCCGCCGGTCACGCGCGATGTCGAGGAACACTTCCTCCAGATCCTCCCGCCCGTAACGCGACAGCAGCTCGTCCGGGCTGCCCGCATCGACGATCCGCCCCTGCTTCAGCATCAGCACATGAGTACAAAGCCGCTCCACCTCGGCCATGTTGTGCGAGGCGAGCAGGATAGTGCAGCCGCTTTCGGCCCGGTAGCGCTCGAGCCAGGAGCGCATCAGGTCGCCGGTGTCGGGGTCGAGGCTGGCCGTCGGCTCGTCGAGCAGCAGCAGCTCGGGGCGATTGATGAGCGATTTCGCCAGTGCCACCCGCGTCTTCTGCCCGGCCGAGAGCTGCCCCGCCGGGCGGCGCAGCAGGTCGCCGAGATCGAGCTCCTCGGAGAGCTCCACGATCCGCTGCTCCAGCCGCGGCACGTTGTAGAGATGCCCATAGACCCGCAGATTCTCGGCCACCGTCAGCCGGTGCGGCAGGGCGACATAGGGCGAGGAAAAATTCATCCGGGCCAAGGCGGCAAAGCGATCGCGCGCCATGTCGTGCCCGAGCACATGGATGGTCCCCTCGCTCGGGATCAGCAGCCCGAGCAGCATGGCGATGGTGGTCGTCTTGCCCGCCCCGTTGCCGCCCAGCAGCCCAACGGTGGCGCCGGGGGGCACGCGAAAGCCGATGCCGTCCACCGCCAGGGTGGTGCCGTAGCGCTTGGTCAGGTTCTCCACGCGGATCGCATCCATCGCGGGGATATGCCGACGCGGCAGGCCGGAGCCAAGTGCCGCAGAGTTGAAAACCGCGCGCCTCGCCCTCGCCGTCGTCCAGCCGCTAGGGTCTCGCCACATGGCAAATGCGATGCCCGCGCCCGCGACGCTGCCGCCCGGCCGGCGCGTCTACGCTATCGGCGACATCCACGGCTGCCTCGACCGGCTGGTCGCGCTGCACCAGCGGATCGCCGCCGACCTCGCCGCTCGGCCGGTCGAGCGGCCGCTGGTCCTGCATGTCGGCGACTACGTGGATCGCGGCCCGGACAGCGCCGGGGTGGTGCGCCACCTGCTCCGGGGCTTTTCCGGCGCCGAGGTGGTCAACCTCATGGGCAACCATGAGCACATGATGCTGGAGGCGATTGACGGCGGCGATCCCGGCGCGTTCGACCACTGGATGCAGAACGGCGGGCGGGCCTCGCTGCGGAGCTGGGAGGTGCCGAACGGCGGCGCGTGGCCGGGTTCGCGAGAGCGGTTCCCGGCCGACCACCTGCGGTTCCTGCGCGGCCTCGACTTGCACCATCGCGAGGGCGGCTATCTGTTCGTCCACGCCGGCATCCGTCCCGGGCTGCCGATCGAGGCGCAGTCGCCGGTGGACCTCATGTGGATACGCGAGCCGTTCCTGTCCTGGACCGGCGATCTCGGCGCCGTCGTGGTGCACGGCCACTCGCCGATGGAGGGCCCCGCCGTGAAGTCAAACCGGATCGGGATCGACACGGGAGCGGTGCTCGGAGGGCCGCTGACCTGCGTCGTGCTTGAGCTCGACCGGCTGGAATTCCTCTTCGCCTAGATAAGGCGTCGGCCCACCCACGCTTCGCTTGCAAGGCGGCGAAGCAAGCGTTACGGCGTGTTCACATGGACAGCATACCGCCCGGCTCCGATCCCTTGCCGGAAGACCCCCCGCCGGACCTGATCGCCGCCATTCGTCGCCTGTCCCGGACCAGCGTCCTGGTGGTCGGCGACGTGATGCTGGACCGCTACGCCTATGGCGAGGTGCAGCGCATCAGCCCCGAGGCGCCGGTGCCGATCCTCACCGTCGAGCGCGAGACCGCCATGCCGGGCGGTGCGGGCAACGTGGTGCGCAATCTCACCGCGATCAACGCCGCCGTCGCCTTCGTCGCGGTGGTGGGCGACGACCAGGCGGGCTCCGACCTCACCGGGCTGGTCGGCGGCCAGCCCGGGGTCGAGCCGTGGCTGCTGGTGCAGAGCGGACGCGCCACCACGGTCAAGACCCGCTACGTCGCCAACGGCCAGCAATTGCTGCGCGCCGACCAGGAGGACGCGCGGCCGATCCCGGCGAAGCTCGCCGAGCGGATGCTGCGCATCGCCCGCGACGGCATGGCGGCCACCAGCATCACGGTGCTTTCCGACTACGGCAAGGGGCTGATGGCGGGCAGCGTCGCCAAGCAGCTCATCGACGTGGCGCATCAGACCGGGCGGCGGGTGATCGTCGACCCCAAGGGCCTCGACTACGGCCGCTACGCCGGAGCCGACATCATCACGCCGAACCGGCGGGAGCTCTCCGAGGCAACCGGGATGCCGATTTCCACCGAGGCTGAGATCGTCGCCGCCGCGCGGGTGCTGCGCACCGCCCATGGCTTCGGCGCGGTGCTGGTGACGCGCTCCGAGGACGGCATGACGCTGCTCGACGACCACGGCGCGCATCATTTCCCGGCCGAGGCCAAGGAGGTGTTCGACGTCTCGGGCGCCGGCGACACGGTGGTCGCGACCCTGGCGGCGGGGCTCGCCGGCGGCCTCGATCTGCCGGTCGCGGTGCGGCTGGCCAACATCGCGGCGGGGATCGTTGTGGGCAAGATCGGCACCGCCGTCGCGCGCGAGGCCGAGCTCATGGCGGCGATCAGCCCGGAGGGCGGCGCGCTGCGCAAGGTGGTGAGCCGCGAAGCCGCCGCCGAGCAGGTCGAGCGCTGGCGCCGCATGGGCTACCGTACCGGCTTCACCAACGGCTGCTTCGACCTCTTGCATCCCGGCCACGTCCATCTCCTGGAGCAGGCGCGCGCCGCGTGCGATCGGCTGGTGGTCGGCCTCAACAGCGATTCCAGCGTCCGCCGGCTGAAGGGGCCGACCCGCCCGGTGCAGCCCGAGGCGGCCCGCGCCGCCGTGCTGGCGAGCCTCGCCGCGGTCGATCTGGTCTGCGTGTTCGACGAGGACACGCCGGTCGAGCTGATCGCGGCACTGCGCCCCGAGCTGCTGGTGAAAGGTGCGGATTATGCCGTTGAGGATGTGGTCGGGCACGAGATGGTGGAGGGCTGGGGCGGCCGCATAATGCTGGCGCAGCTTCTGCCGGGACATTCCACCACCGCCACGGTGGCGCGACTGCGCGGCTGATATCGTTAACTTAATCTCATTACGCTCCACCGAGTATGCAAAGTTCGAGTGAAGGCGCGACGAGGTTGGAAAGGTGAACTGGCGTAAAGGACTGCTGAGAGTCTGGATTTTTTTCACCATCCCTTGGGTTCTTCTTATGGTCGGAATTAGCATAGCAGCATGGTATAATGGACCGTGGCGTGTTGTTCGCGAGACTACGCGGGCTGGGCTCTTCGATGATATTGTTCCTCCCCCTCCGCGACTTGCCATTCCAGATGATGTTTGGATAGCCCTAGGCGTCGCTATCGTGGTTCCTCTCAGCCTACTGGTGCTTGGGTTCAGCCTGAAATGGGTATTTGCGGGGTTTCGCTCTTAGAGGCTATCGCTGAACGAGAGCGAAATGGGGTTGGACGGCCACGGTAGGATGTGATTCCAACGGGTTGTCGAAACCGAGTTGGACGGACAGCCTGATGTGGACCGCAGCCACCCGCGCGCAGCATAGGCGCGACGGACTCCGCTTCGCCAGTGACCTGGCGGATGCCGAATGGACGGTGATCGAGCCGTTACTACCGCCGCTCTCACCGGTCGGGCGGCCCCCCGAATGGCCGCTGCGCGAGATCATCAACGCGATCTTCTACGTGCTGCGCGGCGGGATACCATGGCGGATGCTGCCGCCCTGCTTCCCGCCGAGACAGACCGTGTATGGCTGGTTCGCGGCTTGGCGTGATGGCGGGTGTGGCAGACGATCACGCACCATCTGGTCCTGCGGGATCGGGATCGGGAGCGGGTCGGGCGCGAAGCGTCCCCGAGTGCCGCGGTGATCGACAGCCAGAGTATCAAAACGACGGAGGCCGGTGGCCCGCGCGGCTACGACGCGGGCAAGAAAGTCCTGGGCCGCAAGCGCCACATCATGGTCGATACCGACGGAAGGCCGCTCGAGCTATGCCGGAATTTGGGTGACGCCGTGATCAG
>DATIMU010000503.1:0-1604 GCA_035475015.1 Acetobacteraceae bacterium | reverse complement strand
CGGATCGCGGCTTCCACCGCCTCGGACATCATTTCGGCACTCACCGGCGTCTCCCGCTGTTCGGCGCGGCCGCACTGTGCGGAGAGTGGGCGCGGACCTCAATCCTGGCTCCGCGAAACGGGAGATCGCGCTGGCAAACCTCGCCACATGGTTGTATGATGGCGCATCAATTCCCGCCGATGGAGTTCGCTTGCCCTCCGCGATCATCATCCCCTTCCCGACCCGCCGCAGTCTCTCATCCGAGGAGCGTGGGCTGATCCTCCAGTGGACCGCGGCTTCGCGCCCACAGGGGATCGCGCATGTCTATCTCAGCGCCCGCCAGGAGAGCGATCCGCCCGACGTGCACGATCGCATCCTCGTGGTCGAGACGCCCGAATCCGGCGCCGCATGGGTCATCCATCGGCCCGCGCGCCGCTGGGTTCTCACGTCGGGGCAGGATCTCGTGGAGATCGGCTCCTACGCCGCGCTGGGCGACGCGCTCAATGCGATCCGCCCCGTGGTCTCGTCGGCGGTCGGGCGCGGCAGCGTCTGAGCCGATCCGGCGGCGGCGTAGTCGAACGCGGCGAGGCTTGCCGACCATGCGCGGTCGCATTGGTCGATCTCCTCGGCGCTCAGCTCGGTGCGCCAGCGTCCCACCGAATCGGCGGGGCTCGCGCTGGTGCCGTGATCGCCGAACATCGCCCGCTCGCCGGCGGCGTCCGCTCCGCCTGGCGGGGACAGCCCGAGGAAGGCGGCCAACGTCGCCAGCGACGCGGCCGGGCTGGCGACCAGATCCTCGTAGCGCAGCGACAGGACCGAGGCGGCGTCCTGCTCGCGGATGCGCAGCAGGCTCGCGCAGCCGTCGGAGATCATGGCGAACGCCGCCTCGTGGGAGAGGCCAAACCACGAGCGATACGAGCAGAGCTGGTCGCGCGGATCGCGGAACAGCACGATCTCACGTGTCTCGGGAAAGAGCTGGCGGGTGAAGTGCCGCGTCCGCTCGTCGAGATTATTGCCCTTCTCGGCGAAATACCGCACCGCCGGCTTGCCCTGATCCGCCGCGAGGCGTGCGTAGTACTCCCGGATGGTGTCCCGAAACGCGTCCTGCACCCGTGCCGCCGCGAAGCCGCGGAACAGCTCGCGATGCAGCCGCGCCTCCTGGAAGGCGGGCTGGTAGTGCTCCGAATGGAACGGATTGAAGCCGACGAAAAAGCCGTCGCCCTCCAGCCTGTCCGGATGGGTCGAGGCGTCGAAATCGCCGGGGGCGGTCAGGATGCGGTGCGCCGTCGTATAGTAAGAGAGCAACCGCACCTCGAAAGGCGCTAATTCGGCAAGGCAGATCTCGGGGAACCCGGCTAGGCGCCGCATGAGCAATGTCGTGCCCGAGCGAGCCAGGCCGGTGACGAGCACCGGGGCGAGCCCGGCGCTCTCGGCCTCGTTCGCCAGTACCGCCTCGCCCGCCGGAAGCACCTCGCCGGTCGCGGCGAAGCGGACGCTGATCCTGGCCTCGCGGCCGGGCGGCAGCACACCCCGCAAATCGAGGCCGAAGCCATGATCGCCGCGGCCGAAGCCGCCCAGGCGGGCGAGGTCGGGCCGCGGCCGATCACAGCGAAGCCGGGCGAGGC
>DATIMU010000502.1:0-5941 GCA_035475015.1 Acetobacteraceae bacterium | reverse complement strand
ATGGGCTGCCTGCACCAGGCGGTGCCCGCGCGCGTCGCCGCCGAGGGCTCGGCCTGCTTGTGGAATCCGCCGTTGCGCGGCGGCGCGCAGGTGTCGGGCCAGGCGCGCGGCAACCGTCCGGTGGTGGCGGATTTCGAGATTATTACCTTCAACTCCGGCGGCACCGGTGCGCGCGCGGCGCTCGATGGGCTGGACGCGACGGCGTTTCCCTCGGGCGTTCGCACCATGCCGGTCGAGGCGACGGAGAATGTTTCTCCCGTCGTGTTCTGGCGCAAGGAGTTGCGACCCGACAGCGGCGGCGCGGGACGGACGCGGGGCGGTTGCGGGCAGATCATGGAGGTCGCCACCAAGGGCGACCTGGAGTTCGCGGTGAACGCCACGTTCGACCGCGTGATGCACCCGCCGAAGGGCCGCGACGGCGGAGGCGACGGGACGGCCGGCCGCGTGACACTGAAATCGGGCAAGGTGCTGCGGCCCAAGGGGTTTCAGATCATCCCCGACGGCGACCGGCTGATCCTGGAGATGGCCGGCGGTGGCGGCATGGGCGATCCGGGCGAGCGCGATCCGGCCAAGGTCGCGCGGGACGTGCGGGATGGGTTGGTGTCTGTTGAGGCGGCGCGTGCCCTCTACGCGCGGGTGGCGGACTGAAGTCCGCCCTACACATTGATCGGAACGCCGTAGGGCGGACTTCAGTCCGCCTCTTTGCGGGCCCAACCAGGAGAGTCGGATGACCCAACGCTGCGATCTCATCATCCGCGACGCGACCGTGTTCGACGGCACCGGCGCGCCGCGCGTTCGGGCCGATGTCGGCGTCACGGGCGACCGCATCGCCGCCATTGGCGATCTCGGCGCGGCAAGCGCGGATCGGGAGATTGTCGCGACCGGACTCGCCCTCGCGCCCGGTTTCATCGACGCGCACACGCATGATGATCGCGCGGTGCTGTGTGGCCCCGAGTGTATGCTGTGCAAGATGTCGCAGGGTGTCACCACGGTGGTGGTGGGCAATTGCGGCATCAGCCTGTCGCCGGTGCGGATGGCCAGCCGGCCGCCGCCGCCGCTCGATCTGCTGGGCGACGAAAGCTTCTGGACCTTCGGCAGTTTCGCGGAATACGCAGAGCGTCTCGCGCGCGATCCCGCGCCGGTGAACACCTATGCGCTGATCGGTCATATGTCCTTGCGCGTCGAGGCGATGGGCGGCGATACGCAGCGCGCCGCCACGGACCAGGAAGCGGCACAGATGCGTGCGCGGCTCGCCGAGGCGCTGGCGCAGGGCGCTTCGGGGTTCTCCACCGGGCTCTATTATCCGCCGAACATGATGGCGCCGACCGACGAGGTGATCGCGGTCGCCGAGGCGTTGCGCGCGGCGGGCGGCGTCTATGTCACCCACATGCGCGACGAGGCGAGCGATGTACTGGTCTCCATCGAGGAGACGCTGAGCATCGGTCGGGCGGCGGGCGTGCCGGTGGTCATCAGCCATCATAAATGCTCGATGCCGGAGAATTTCGGCCGCTCCACCGAGACGCTGTCCGCCATCGAGGCGGGCGCGCGTGGCCAGCGGGTGGATTTCGACATTTATCCCTACCCGGCCGGCTCCACCGTGCTGATGCCGGATCGGGTGCGCGGAGACGTGCCGGTGCGCATCACCTGGTCGATCCCGCATCCCGAGATGGCGGGACGGATGCTCGATGCCATCGCGGCCGAGTGGGGGCTCGAGCTCACGCAGGCCGCGGAGCGCCTGACCCCGGCGGGCGGCGTGTTTCATCAGATGGACGAGCGTGACGTGCAACGCATCCTGCGCCATCCGCTCGCGATGATCGGCTCGGACGGCCTGCCGCACGACGCCTTTCCGCACCCGCGCTTATGGGGCACGTTCCCGCGCGTGCTCGGCCACTACGCGCGGGATCTCGGGTTGTTCAGCCTGGAGGCCGCGGTGCACAAGATGACCGGCCGCACCGCCGAGGTGTTCGGGCTCGCGGATCGTGGCGTGATCCGTCCCGGCGCGTTCGCCGATCTCGTGCTGTTCGACCCGGCCACGGTGCGCGACGCGGCGACCTACGAGCAGCCCGCGCAGCCCTCCGAGGGCATCGTCGAGACCTGGGTGAACGGCCGGTCTGCCTACGTGCACGGCCTGGGCGCCACCGCCGCCCGGGCCGGGCGGCTGGTGACGCGGCAGGCGGCGTAGCCGACGCTCCGGCAATGTCGGCGTGACCGTACTCGCCCCTTCATCGTCATTGCCGGACTCGATCCGGCAATCAGCCGCCACACAGGCGACGTCGCCGACTGGGGCGCCTGATGGCCGGATCAAGTCCGGCCATGACGACGGGACAGGGACGTTACCGCCTGCCTGAAGCTGCCCTAACGGACGAAGCCCTCCAGCTCGTTCTGCGCCCAGGAGATCACTTCCGGGATCGGCTTGCCGCCCTTCAGCTGCGCCAGCATGTTGTTGTGGACGGCGCGGTTGTAGATCTGCACGGCGACGTCGGGCTGCGCCTCGGAGGCGGTGAGGCTCGGCTCGGCCTTGTGCCAGGGGCGGATCGGGTAGTTGTAGACGGTGCCCGGCGGCGGCTCGACGGTCTCCCAGATCTTGAAGTCGAGCATGTTGGCGTAGGGCGGGATGTCGTAGCCGTCGACCACGTTGCTGCGCGCCTCGGCCTGCTTGCGCTCCAGCAGGTATTCGATCAGCTCCTCGGCCGGCTTCTTGTTCTGGCTGAACGACCAGATGCCCCAGAAGAAGATCAGCACCGGCACGAAGCGTCCCTTCGGCCCTGCAGGGGAGGAGAAGGTCCAGCAATCGGCGGCGATCTGCGGCGCGTCGCGTTTGGCCACCGCCCAGGCGGAGGGCGGGTTGCAGATCAGCGCGCTCTTGCCCGAAATCAGCGCGCGGTTGTTCGAGGCGTCATCATAGCTCGGCGCCGAATCGGGGTAGAACTTCACCATCTTCTGCGCGAATTCCAGGAACTGCTTCATCGCATCGGACTTGACCTGGATCGTGCCTTCCTTGTCGACCAGCGCCGCGCCAAAGGCGCGGAACATGGAACCCACCTGGTCGATCCCGTCGGTGTTGGTGAAGCCGCCGAGGCCGAGGGCGAAGCCCATGTCGTCCTTCTTGGCGATCTCGGCGTATTTCATGAACTCGTCGTAGGTCCAGGTATCCTGCAATGCGGTGTGCTCGGGTTTCACCGGATACATCGCCTGGACGTCCAGCCCGTGCTTCTTGAACCAGCTGATGCGGGCGCAGGGCGGCTTGGTTTGCGTGCCGGTGGTGGTCGGGACCGCCGCCCAGTGGCCCTGCGACTTCGCCAGATACGTGGCGATCTCGTTGACCCCGCCGTTCTTGGCGACCAGCCGCTGCATCAGGTCATCGACCGGAGCGAGGGCGCGCACCACGTTATGCACGTCCCACTGCGCGAAGGTCATGATGTCGTGGCCGGTATGCGCCATCGATTCGGCGACCCCGGTGGTCTGCAGCTTGCCGCCGTTGCCGGTGATGAAGTCGACGGTGACGTCGACCTGGTTCTGCTTCGCCCAAGTGTTCACCTGGGCCTGCAGCACGTCGTTGCCCTTCGGCACCCAGTGGTCCCAGAAGGCCACGGACAGCTTGCCGGCGGCGCGGCCGCTGCGGATATGCACGAGCGGCAATGCGGTTGCGGCGGCGCCGAGCTTCAAGGCTCCGCGCCGCGTGATGGGACTCGACTTGACCATTGGCTTCCCTCCTCATCCGCCGCTGGCGCGGCGGTTTATTGTTTTATGGGAACATTCCAACGTTGACTCCGCCCTCATGCCTCGTCGGGCGGCTGGGACCGGTGCATCCGGTCAGGTCGGGAAGGCCGTCACCCGGCACGCCAAAAGCCGCTTGCCGGGCGCCTCCCCGATCAGGGTCAGGGCCCCGCTTCGTGCGTCCCGTTCAGGATCGCACGCTCGGGTGCCGACATAATGGCACGAAGCAATGCGGACCGGTGAAAAGATACGCCTTCGTCTCAGGATAGGGGATTCCGGGGCTACGCGCGGCGCATCCGCTCCAGATTGGGCAGGAACACGGTGAGCAGACCGAGCGCCGGCAGGAAGGCGCAGACCTGGTACACCGTCTCGATGCTGGTGAGATCGGCGAGCTCGCCCAGCAGGGCCGCGCCGAGGCCGCCCATGCCGAAGGCGAAGCCGAAGAACAGCCCGGAGATGGTGCCGACCTTCCCGGGCACCAGCTCCTGCGCGTAGACCAGGATGGCGGAGAACGCCGAGGCCAGGATCAGCCCGATCACCACGCTGAGCGCGCCGGTCCAGAACAGGCTGGCGTGGGGCAGCATCAGGGTGAACGGCAGTACGCCGAGGATCGACACCCAGATCACGTATTTCCGCCCGATCCGGTCGCCGATCGGGCCGCCGACGAAGGTACCCACCGCCACCGCCGCCATGAACACGAACAGGTGGATCTGCGCGTTCCACACCGACACGCCGAAGCGGTGGATCAGGTAGAAGGTGTAGTAGCTGTTCAGGCTTGCCATGTAGAAATATTTCGAGAACAGCAGCAGGAGCAGCACGGTGATGGTGGCCGCCACGCGCCCGCGCGGCAGCGCGACCGCCGCGGCGACGCTGCGCGCCCGCCGGCCCACCGCCGAGACCTGGCGGCGATACCAGTGGCCGATGTTGAACAGCACGAACATCGCCAGCAGCGCCACGGCGGAGAACCACGCGACGCGCGACTGCCCGCCGGGCAGCACGATGAAGGCGGCGAGCAGCGGCCCCATCGCGGAGCCGGCGTTGCCGCCGACCTGGAAGAAGGATTGCGCGAACCCGTAGCGCCCGCCCGACGCCATCCGCGCGACGCGCGAGGCTTCCGGGTGGAACACCGACGATCCCATGCCGATCAGCGCCGCCGCCAGCAGCAGGAAGCCGAAGCTGCCCGCGACCGACAACAGCAGCAGGCCGATGAGGGTAAAGCCCATGCCCACGGCGAGCGAATAGGGCATCGGCCGCTTGTCGGTGGACAGCCCCACCAGCGGCTGCAGCAGCGAGGCGGTGCATTGGAAGCACAGGGTAATCAGCCCGACCTGCATGAAGCTGAGGTGGAAGGAGTCCTTCAGGATCGGGTAGATCGCCGGCACCAGCGACTGCATCGTATCGTTGAGCAGGTGCGAAAAGCTGATCGCCGCGAGCACGGCGAACGCGGCACGGGCTTCGTCGCGGCGGGGCAGGGCGACGTCGCTCGCCATTTAGACCACCTGGTTGCTGAGCGCGGTCTCGCGGCGCCACAGCCGGTCGAGATTGTCCATCAGCAGGTCCAGCACGTTGCCCTCGTAGCGGCGGGTCTCGCCGGCGGTGTGGGGGGTTATCAGCACGTTGGCCAGGGCCCAGAGCGGCGATGCGGCGGGCAGCGGCTCGTCGCGGGTCACGTCCAGCGCCGCGCCGGCGATGCGGCCTTGGGTGAGGGCGGCGACCAGCGCGTTCTCGTCGACGCAGCGGCCGCGCGCGGCGTTCACCAGGAAGGCGGAGGGCCGCATCAGGCCGAGCGCCGCCGCGTCGATGAGGTTTTCCGTCTCGGGGGTAAGCGGGCAGGTCAGCGCGACGATGTCGGCGCCGGGCAGCAGGGTGGGGAGGGCGGCGAGGCCGTGCACCTCGTCGGCGCCGTTCGGCCCCCGCGCGGGGTCGCGCCGGACGCCGATGACGTGCAGATCAAAGGCGCGGGCGAGCTGGGCGAGACGGCCGCCGATCCGGCCCAACCCGACGATGAGCAGGGTCTTGCCGCCAAGCTCGTCCTCGCGCTGGGTGAGGTCGCCGATCATGCCGCGCCAGGCGCGCTTGGTCCGGTTGTCGCGCGCCTCGGGCAGCCGGCGGGTGAGGGCGAGGATGAGCGCCATCGCGTGCTCGGCCACCGCCCGGGCGTTGACGCCCTGCGCGCTGGCGAGGCGGACGCTCTGGGCTCGCAGCGCGGCCTGGTCGTACTGGT
>DATIMU010000501.1:0-7902 GCA_035475015.1 Acetobacteraceae bacterium | reverse complement strand
GAGGGGCGCCTGGTCAGATCGGGGTGGCGGAGAGCTTCCGGACCGGGCGCAACCCCGAGACGTGGTCTGGATTTGGACGAAATCCAATTTGGGAGGCTGTCGCGGAGGACGCCACGATGACAGAGATATCAACGCCCGCCTCTGCCAGCGTCTGGGACGCGCTGGAGGACTCACCGACCGAAGCGGCGAACATGCGGCTGCGCTCGGAGCTGATGATCGCGGTGCAGCAGGTCGCTGCCAGTTGGGGTTTCACCCAGGCCGAGGCTGCCCGGCGCCTTGACGTCACCCAGCCTCGGCTGAACGATCTCCTGCGCGGCCGGATCGAGAAGTTCAGCCTCGACGCGCTGGTCCAGCTCGCTGGGCGCGCCGGTCTGGTGGTTCGCATGGAAATCGCCGAGGCTGCGGCGTAAGACCAGTCAGTCGAGGTGCTTGCGGAAGAAGGCGGCGATCGGCTCAAATGACGCGGCTGTCGCCCGCGCCGCCTGGTCGATGTAACGCACCTCGATCTCGCCTCCCGCCTTCCGGTAATTCGCGGCGAACCGCTCCGGCTCGTTGCCGGGGATCGGCGAGTCGGGGTCGCGATAGTCGTGGATGTTGTCGGGCCGGCCCTGCACCCAGAGCGCGGGCGGCGTCAGCACTGCCTCGGCGCGCTCCAGGGCGAGCATCGGGTTGCCCTCGGCCATGTTGGCCTCCGACTTCCAATAGAGCTCGTGCTTCTCCGGCATCGGCACCGCCCAGGCCGGCGGCTCGGCGCTGTCGCGCAGCCGGCGGGCGTAGCGGTAGCGCGAGAGCGGATTGATGACCGGCCACGCCATCGCCACACAGCGCACGCTGGCGTCGAGGCCGGCAGCGGCGGCCTCGTGCAGCGGGACCGCCGCGTAGCGCGGGTCGTTCGGCCGCATCGCCGCGAGCATCGCGAGATGCCCGCCGCTCGACTGGCCGCAAATGCCAATCCGGCCCGGGTCGACGTGAAACTCGCGCGCCTGCGCCTTCAGCCAGCGGATGCCGTAATTGATGTCGGCGAGCGAGGTCGGATAGCCGTCGCCGGCGTGGCGGAAGTTCAGCGCCGCGACGACGAAGCCGCTCCGCGCCAGCGCCGCGTCGCGATCCTTGCACTCGGCGAGATCGCCGCCGGTCCAGGCGCCGCCGTGCAAGTCCACTACGGCGGCGAATGGGCCGTCGCTTCGCGGGATGAGCAGCCGGGCCATCAACGCCCGATCGCCGTGGCGCAGATAGGCGACGTCCTGGGTGGTGAACTCGTGCGGGCCGGTCGGCATGGGCGGTCTCCCGTGCGTTACGGCAGCAACACCGTGCTGCCGGTCGTCTTGCGCGATTCGAGCGCCGTGTGCGCGGCGCCGGCGTCCTTCAGGGGAAAAGTCTGGTTGACCTGGATCTTCACCGCGCCGCTCCGCACCACGTCGAACAGGTCGTTCGCGGTCGCCTCGAGGTCGGCGCGCTTGGCGGTGTAGGTGGCGAGCGTCGGGCGCGTGAGGAACAGGCTGCCCTTGGCGGCCAGGATGGAAATGTCGACCGGCGCGACCGGGCCGGAGGCGTTGCCGTAGCTGACCATCGTGCCCAGCGGCGCCAGGCTGTCGAGGCTCGGCATGAAGGTGTCGCGCCCGACGCTGTCGTAGACCACCGGCACCATGCCGCCGCCGGTGATGCGCTTGACATCGGCGGGCAGATTGGCGTGGCCGATGATCGCGTGCGCGGCGCCGTGCGCGCGGGCCATCTCCGCCTTCTGCTCGGTCGACACGACGCCGATCACCGTGGCGCCGAGGTGCTTGGCCCATTGGCACAGGATCAGCCCGACCCCACCGGCGGCGGCGTGCACCACGATGGCGTCGCCCGCCTTCACCCGATAGGTGCGGCGCACGAGATACTGCGCCGTCATGCCCTGCAGCATCATGGCGGCGGCGGTCTTGAAGTCGATCGCGTCGGGCAGTTTCACCAATTTGTCGGCGGCGATCACCCGGTCCGTCGCGTAGGCGCCGATTGCGCCCGCATAGGCCACCCGGTCGCCCGCCCTAAGGCCCGTGACCTCGGGGCCGACCGACTTCACCGTGCCGGCGCCCTCCATGCCGAGCGTCACCGGCATGGCCGCCGATTTGTACAGCCCGGTGCGGAAGTAGACGTCGATGTAGTTGAGGCCGACCGCCTCGTGATGCACCAGCGCCTCGCCGGGTCCGGGCTCGGGGGTCGGCACATCTTCCCACTGCATCACTTCGGGGCCGCCATAGGCGTGAATGCGGATGGCCTTGGACGTCATGGTGTTCTCCGTTGCGGGACGCCGCCTCGCCGGCGCGTCACGCGGCTGTTCGTGTGGCCTCGAGGTCCAGCAGGTAGCGCTTGGTATCGAGCCCGTCGCCGCCCGAGTAACCGCCGAGGCCGGCGCTGGCGACAACGCGGTGACAAGGTATGAAGATCGGGATCGGATTGCTGCCGTTCGCCTGCCCGACCGAGCGCGCCACGCCGCCCGCGACGGCGGCGATGTCGGCATAGGTGCGGGTCTGGCCGTACGGGATGTCGCATAGCGCCAGCCAGACGCGCCGGCGATAGGCCGTTCCCGGTGGCGCGAGCGGCAGGTCGAACGCATCGAGCGCGCCGTCGAAATAGGCGTCGAGCTGGTTCAGCGCGCGGCGCAGCAGCGGTGTCTCGTGCTGGTCCCGTCCCCAGCCCCAATCGACGGCGACGATCGCCCCGTTCTCCTCGGAGACGGTGAGATCGCCGATCGGGCTGTGGAGCGAGAGCTGGGGCAAAATTCGATCTGATCCTCACCGCCGGGGCGGGATGGCAGACCCTGCCGGGGATCACTGTCAAGCCCGTGCTTACGGCCGGGGCTCGGCGGCAAGGTCGAGCGACAGCAGCCGCACCGCCGCTCGATGCACCGGCGCCGTGAGCCCGCGCCGCTCGGGGTCGACCGGGCGGAAGAAGTCGAGCGCGATGCGCAGCGTGCCGTCCTCGATCGCCGAGCGCGTAATGCGCAACGCGAGGTCATGCGCCTCGCGGTCGGGCAGATCGAGCTCGGCCACGCGCTCCCGACCCGCGCTGACGGTCACGCGGCGCGCGCCACCGGCCCGCGTGGCGATGCCCTCGACTCGCAGCACCAGCCGCAGATCGCGTTGCGGTTCGACGTCGAACAGCAGGCTGGCGCGCGGCCCCTCGGACCACACGCCGCCATCCGCGCCGGTGCGCCAGCCGAAGCCGAGATAGGGCGCGAGCCCGGGGCCGGAGAGTCCGCTCACGGGCAGGTCGAGCCGCGCCGCCGGCCCGGTCGCGGGCAGCGTGTCGCCCGTCGGCATCGCCACGTCGCGACCGCACAAGATCGCGCCGGCCTCGCGGCGACAGACCGCGTCGGGGCCGAGCAGCGCGGGGCGCAGCGCCTGTTGCGTGGCGGGGTCGGTGAACACCCGGAGTTCGTGCGATCTCAACGGCAGTTCGAGCCCGTCCGAGAGCACCTCCTCGCAGTTGAACCAGGACGGCGCGCGGCCCACGCCGACATCGCCGAGCCGCATCCCGTCCCGAACACCGGCGAGCAGCAGCGGGCTGCTCAACGCCCGCGCCTCGGGGGAGGTGCCGCATCCCGGCGTCGGCAGCACGGTCAGCAGCGTCCCGTCCGAGGGCAGCGACGGCAGCGGCCCGGCGGCGGCAATGCGCCCCGCGAGCGCGTCCTCGGCGGCGAGGCGCAGCGGCGTCGTGTCGATCAGCTGCAAGACGATCGCGACCGCGAGCAAAGGCAGGCGGAGCGCCGCCGGGAGCCGGCACACGGCGGCGACGGCGCCGATCACCAGCGCGTAGCCGACCGGCCAGAACGCCCGGCCGGAGGCGCGGAACACGGCGAAAATGTCCTCCCAGGGCTTGGCGCCGAGGTCGATCAGCTTGACGTGCCCGAGATAGACCCGGCTGCTCAGCGCGATCAGGGTCAGGCCGGCGAGCACCACCACCAGCCCCGGCCAACGGCGCAATCCGCCGATGCGGGGCAGCGCGGCGATCAGCAGGAGCAGGTTGCCCGCGCCGAGATAGCAGAACCCCTCGT
The DNA here is from genome assembly GCA_035475015.1 of Acetobacteraceae bacterium. Taxonomy (GTDB): domain Bacteria; phylum Pseudomonadota; class Alphaproteobacteria; order Acetobacterales; family Acetobacteraceae; genus JAFKFI01. The sequence goes on along the minus strand of DATIMU010000501.1, from coordinate 3,866 downwards.
ACTGCCCGCCGGTCGCGTCGATCACCGGGAGGTCCGCGCCGAACAGGCCCGATCGCTGCGGCCAGAACGGCGATAGCAGGTTCATCGAATAGGTGACAAACCCCTTGTCGCCGCCGCCCAGGGTGCCGGCCAGGGTGACGAACACGATCACCGGCACGACGCAGGCGGCGAGATAAGGCGGCCACGCGCGCCACCAGCTCGGGCCGCGCCGTATCGTCGCCTGCACGGGCGCCGCGGCGAGCGTCGCCGCGCCGGCCATGAACAGGTACGGGTGAGATAGGATGGCGACCGTCAGCACCGCCCCGGCGGCGATCCAGCGCCGCCGCGTGGCGTCTTGCAACAGTCGCAACGCGAGGCCGAGGGCCAGCAAAATCAGAAAGTGCCCGCATAGATTGACGTGGCCGATGCGGAACAGCAGCGCCGGGAACAGCCCCGCCAGCACCGCGACCGTCACCGCCCCGGCCAGCGATCGGCTCAGCGCCCGTAGCGCGTAGACGGCCGCGACCGGCTGTAGCACCCAGCAGCAGGCGAGCCACACACCGAGCAAGTTCATTGGCCGGGGTGCCAGGAGCTTCGCCATCAGGGAAAATAACGGGTTGCTGTCGGTCAGCGCGATGCTGACGCCGTGCGGCCAGAACAGGTTTTTCGCGAACAGTAGCGGGAACCGCCAGGCGTCCTGCTGCAATGCGAGGTGCCCGGTGAGGCCCTGCGCCATGTCGGCGGCGGGTGAGCGCCACAGCCCGCCCGAGCCGGTGATCGCGTCGAGCGGCATCAGCGTGAACAGCAGCAGCACGCCGCACGCCAAGGCAATGGCGTAGGCGGCGGCTTTGGGCGCCGGCGCCTCGCGCGACATGCTACGCTCGCCGGACAAGAAGCGTGGAGGAGGAACGACCATGTCAGATCGTGCAGCCATAGACCGCCTTCTCTCTGATGCGACCGCCAAGGGAGAAATCGCCGGCGTCGTTGCTGTTGCCGGGAGCGCGGGCGGCGAAATCTACGCCGGCGCCGCGGGTCGGCGCGACCTCGCAAAACCCGATCCGATGACCGTCGATACGGTGTTCTGGATCGCCTCGATGACCAAGGCGATCGTCTCCGCCGCTGCCATGCAGATGGTCGAGCAGGGCAAGGTCGGGCTCGAGCAGGATCTCGGCGGCATCCTGCCCGAGCTCGCGAACCGCCCGGTGCTGGAGGGCTGGGACGCCGAGGGCAAGCCGCGCCTGCGCCCGGCCAAGGGCGCGATCACGCTGCGCCAGCTGCTGACCCACACCGCCGGGCTCTGCTACGAGATCTGGAACGCCGATATCGCGCGCTACCAGGAGCACGCCGGCATCCCGAGCATCACCACCTGCGAGAACAAGGCGCTGACCACGCCTCTGGTCGCCGATCCCGGCACGCAATGGAACTACGGCATCAACATCGACTTCGCCGGCAAGCTGGTGGAGAAGCTCAGCGGCCAGCGGCTCGACGCCTACCTGCAGGACCACCTCTTCGCCCCGCTCGGGATGCACGACACCGGCTTCAAGCTGCGCCCCGACCAGCGCAGCCGGCTCGCCGCCATGCACGCCCGCTCGCCCGATGACGGCAAGCTCGCGCCGATCCCGTTCGAGATGCCGCAGGAGCCGGAGTTTCACATGGGCGGCGGCGGGCTCTACTCGACGGCGGCCGACTATCTGGCGTTCTGCCGGATGATCCTGAACCGGGGCAGCCTGAACGGCGCCACGGTGCTGCGGCCCGAGACCGTCACCCTCATGGGGCAGAACCACATGGGCGACATCAACGTGACCAAGCTGGTGACGGTGGCCTCCGCGGCCTCCTACGACGCCGAGTTCTTCCCCGGCATGGTCAAGAAATGGGGCCTCGGCTTCATGCTGAGCACCGAGGCGGTGCCATCGGGCCGCAGCGCGAACAGCCTCACCTGGGCGGGGCTCGGCAACACCTATTTCTGGATCGACCCCGCAAGCGACGTCGCCGGGGTGATTCTGACCCAGAGCCTGCCCTTCGCCGATCCGGCCGTGCTGCGGTTGTACGAGGCGTTCGAGACGGAGGTGTATCGGGCGGCGGGGGAGCGGCAGGCGGCCTAGGCCCCTCACCCAACCCTCTCCCCAAGGGAGAGGGCTTCTCTTCTCCCTCTCTCTCCGGGAGAGGGTCGGGGTGAGGGGCTGCGTCACGCCGGGGGCGCCAGCAGCAGCCGGTTGACCCGCTCCAGCGCTGTGGAGGTCGCCCGCCAGGCACGGGAAAACGCCTCGGGGCCGCCGCCGCGCGGTGCCAGCGTCTCGCCGATCTCGGCCACGGTGCGCTTGCCGTCCACCAGCCGCAGGATGGCGGCGGCGAGCGACGGCAGCGGCACCGGGGCGCGCAGCCCGTCGAACAGGAAGGGCAGGGTGCCGTCCGGGCGGACGTGCTTGGCCAACTCCTCCCCCGGCATCTCGCGCGCCACCGGCACCGCGTCCGGGCGGAGGGGATCGGCCCGCTCCGCCACCTCGCCGGCCCGCCGGCAATACACGACATGAGTGCTGATATTGCCCACCAGCGCCTCGGCCAGCGCCGCGCGCGACACGGGATCGAGTGCCGCGGCGCGCGCCCGCAGCTTGGGGTCCGGCAGCCAGGTCGCGGGATCGTAGCGCATCGGCTCCACCCAGCACGTCACCTCGAGCCCCGCATCGGCGAGCAGGGCGTGCAGCGCCGGGACGGTGAAGGACACGTCGCGCGGGTTCAGCAGCAGGTCGTAGAGGCCGGCCTCGCCGCCATCGATGTGGTCGGCGAAATAGGCGTTGCGCCGCAGCCAGGCGCTCTCCGGCAGGTGGCGCAGCACGCGGCGCGCCACGTCGAGCCGGGCAGGGGGCATCTCGTCCGGCCGCGCCAGCAGCCGCAGCGCGTCCTGTGCCATGTAGACGCCGGTGCGCCCATGCGGCGCGTAGACCATCAGCCCGAGTCCGCCACCCGGCGCCAGGACCGACAGCAGCGCGTCGAGCCCCGCCGCCGGCTCGGGCAGATGGTGCAGCACGCCGCAACAATCGATGTAGTCGAACGGCCCCAACCCGGAGCCCGGCAGGTCGAGCAGCGAGCGGCGCTCCCAGGCAATGTTGTCGAGGCCCCGCGCCGCGGCCCGCGCCCGCGCGACGCCCTCGGCCGCCGCCGAGCGGTCGAGCCAGGTCACGCTGCCGGGCCGCCCGGCGCGCGCCATCTGCTGGGCCAGCATGATCGTGGCGTCGCCCGTGCCGCCGCCGGCGATCAGCGCGTTGAGCGGCCGGCTCGCCGGTCGGCGGGCGCCGAACACCCAATGGTCGACCTCGCGCAGATGCCCGGGGCTGCCGACGATCAGCCGCTTGGCCTCCTCGCGCGGTTCGCGCTTGGGGTAGGGGTAGGCCTCGTACTGCGCCGCGAGCTGTGCATCCGTTGCGTCGGTCATGGCGGGGAGGCATAGACGCCCGCATGGCAGAGGCCAAGACGACCTGCCTCAGGGCACGGGGCTATTTCGGCATCGGGGTGGAGGGCGTCTCCAAATCCGCCAATGTCGGCGCCCTGCTGCGGACCGCGCACGCCTTCGACGCGGCGTTCTGCTTCACCGTGGGCGCCGGCTGGGACGCCCGCGAGGGGCGGCTCGCGGACACCGCCGACACGCCGGGCCACGTTCCCCTCTGGCGCTTTTCCGCCATCGAGGAACTCAACCTGCCGCAGGGCTGCGTGCTGGTCGGTGTCGAGCTGCTGGACAGCGCCACCGACCTGCCTTCCTTCCGTCATCCGCTGAACGCCGCCTACGTGCTCGGCCCGGAGCGTTCCGGGCTGTCGCCCGCCATGCTGGCGCGCTGCCGCCACGTCGTGCGGGTGCCGACCCGCTTCTCGCTCAACCTGTCGGTGGCCGGCGC
>DATIMU010000500.1:0-5826 GCA_035475015.1 Acetobacteraceae bacterium | reverse complement strand
CGCGCTATGGTCGGCCTACGCGGTTCGCTATCGCAACGGCGCGCTGGCGGCCGGGTCGGGGGCGGTGTTCGCGCGCATCGCCGAGGGGCTGCGGCTGGTGCGGCGCGACCGGCGGCTGATCGGCACGCTGCTGGTGACCGTCATCTACAATGTGTTCGGCTGGCCATTCACCAGCATGGTCCCGGTAATCGGTCAGGACCAGCTGCATCTCGGCCCCGAGGGCATTGGCATCCTCGCCAGCATGGACGGCGTGGGCGCGTTCTGCGGCGCGATCCTGATGGCGTTGTTCCTGCGGCCCCGATTCTATGCCGCCTCATACGTCGGCGGCGTCGCAGTCTATTTCGTGATGCTGACGGCGTTCGCGCTGATCCCCGACCCCACGGTCGCCGGCGCGGCGCTGCTGTTCACCGGCTTGGGCGGCGCGGGGTTCAGCATCATGCAGGCGACCCTCGTGTATCTCGCCGCCCCGCCCGAGATGCGCAGCCGGATGCTCGGCGTGCTGTCGGTGTGCATCGGCATCGGCCCGATCGGTTTCATCCATCTCGGCTGGCTCGCCGATCTCATCGGCGCGCAATGGGCGACCGCCGCCAGCGGGATCGAGGGATTGCTGGTGCTGGCGCTCACCCGGCGCTGGTGGCGGGGGATCTGAGGCTCGCGGGCGGGATCACTCGTCCGGCGGGGCCACGTTGGGAATGCCGGCCATCAGCGAGGCCGGGATGGTCTCGACCAGCTCGTCGACGGAGAACATGCCGCCATCGGCGTATTTGTAGATCGCGCGCGCCTCCTCGCCGTACTGATAGGTGTGGATCATCGACCGCTCGGCGTGGAACAGCTGGCCGTTGACGTCGCGCGAATGCTCCGAGCAGAGATACGCCACCATCGGCGCCACGAATTCGGGGCCAGGCATCGCCATGCGCGAATCGAATTGCGCCTGCGTCAGCAGGCCGCGCTCCAGCCGCCGCTTCCAGCCGGCGATCACGCCGTCGTTCACGGTCATCCGCGTCGCCGCCATCGGGCACATGGCGTTTGCCGTGATGCCGTAGCGGCCGGCCTCACGCGCGATCGACCGCGTCAGGCCGATGATGCCGGCCTTGGCGGCGGCGTAGTTGCACTGCCCGACCGAGCCCTTGAACGCATCCGACGAGAAGTTGACGATCCTGCCGTAGCGCGCCGTGCGCATCACCTTCACGGCGTGATGGCAGATGTTCCAGTGGCCCTTCAGATGCACCGAGATGACCTGGTCGAAATCCTCCTCGGTCATGTTCCAGATCATGCGCTCGCGCAACATGCCGGCCACGTTGACGACGAAATCGAGCTTGCCGTACGTGTCGACGCACTGCGCGATCATGCGGCCGGCGCTGGCATAGTCGGCCACCGAGGAATGGTTGGCGCTGGCGCGGCCCTGGAAGCTCTCGATCTCGGCGACCACCGCGTCGGCGGGCTTCTCCTCGGTCGCCTCGCCACCGCGCCCGACGCCCGGATCATTGACGACGACGCTGGCGCCTTCCTTGGCCAGCAGCAGAGCGACCGCGCGACCGATGCCGCGGCCAGCTCCCGTCACGATGCCAGCTCGTCCTTGCAGGTTCATGCCCGTTCCGCCCCGATCTGATTTTCCGGGTGGGATTTCAACATGGGCACGGGTTGGTCGCAACGATGCGACGATCGGGATGCCGGGCGGCGGACTGAAGCCCGCCACCGGCGCGCTCACCCCAGCGCGGCCACCCCGGGCAGCGTCTTGCCTTCCATCCATTCGAGAAACGCGCCGCCCGCGCTCGATACGTAGCTGAACTGGTCGAGAGCCCCGGCGTGGCGAAGGGCGGAAACCGTGTCGCCGCCGCCGGCGACGCTGCGCAGCTTTCCCGCCTGCGTGGCCGCCGCGACCGCCTTGGCGAGTGCGACGGTGGCCGCGTCGAAGGGCGGCGTCTCGAAGGCGCCGAGCGGGCCGTTCCAGACCAGCGTGCGCAACGCGCTGAGCCGTGCCACCAGATCCGCCACCGTCGCGAGCCCCACGTCGAGAATCATCGCGTCAGCCGGTACCGAACCGATCGGCACCGTCTCGGTCGGCGGATTGGGCTTGAACTCGCGGGCGACCACTGCATCGACCGGCAGCGCCACGTCGCAGCCCGACTGCTTGGCGCGCGCGAGGATGTCGCGCGCCATGTCGTGCATCTCGGCTTCCTGTAGCGACTTGCCCACGCCAATGCCCTGGGCCGCGAGGAAGGTGTTGGCCATCGCGCCGCCGATGACCAGTAAATCGACCCGACCCACCAAGTTGCCGAGCAGTTCGAGCTTGGTCGACACCTTGGCCCCGCCGACGATCGCCGCGACCGGCCGCTCGGGGTGGTCGAGCGCGGCGTGCAGCGCCTCCAGCTCCGCCTGCATCAGCCGTCCGGCATAGGACGGCAGCAGATGCGCCACCCCCTCCGTGCTGGCGTGCGCGCGGTGCGCCGCCGAGAAGGCGTCGTTGACGTAGAGATCGGCGAGCGCGGCGAGCTTCTTGGCGAACGCGGGGTCGTTCGCCTCCTCGCCGGGATGGAAGCGGGTGTTCTCCAGCACCAGCACGTCGCCCTTCGCCATGCGCTCCACCGATTGCTGCGCGGGGAGACCCACGCAGTCCTCGGCGAAGCGCACGCGCCGGCCCAGCACCTCGCCGAGCGCGGTCGCCACCGGCTTCAGCGACATGGCGGGGACGCGCTTGCCCTTCGGACGCTCGAAATGGCTGCACACGATCACCTTGGCGCCGTTCGACGACAGCTCGCGGATGGTCGGCGAGAGGCGTTCGATGCGCGTGAGATCGGTGATCCGGCCGTCGCGCACCGGCACGTTGAGATCGGCGCGCAACAATACGCGCTTGCCGGTAACGTCCAGCCCGTCGAGCGTGCGAAACGTCATCGCTTCACAGGCGGCCGAACAGCGCGGCGGTGTCGGACATGCGGTTGGAGAATCCCCACTCGTTGTCGTACCAACCCATCACCCGCGCCATCGCGCCGTCGACCACGGCGGTCTGAGTCGCATCGAAGGTGCAGGACGCGGGGACGTGGTTGAAGTCCACGCTGACCAGCTTGTGCGTGTTGTACTCGAGGATGCCGCGCAATTCGCCGGTGGACGCCTGGCGCATCACGCCGTTGATCTCGTCCACCGTCGCCTGCTTCTTGAGGTTGACGTCGAGCGAGACCAGCGAAACGTTCGGCGTCGGGATGCGGATCGCGGTGCCGTCGAGTTTTCCCTTGAGCTCCGGCAAAACGAGGCCGACGGCGCGCGCGGCACCCGTGGTGGTCGGGATGGCGGAGACCGCGGCGGCGCGGGCGCGGTGCAGATCCTTGTGCAAGGTATCGACCGTGTTCTGGTCGCCGGTATAGGCGTGGATCGTCACCATGTAGCCGCGCTCGATGACGAAATTGTCGTGCAGCACCTTGGCCATCGGGGCGAGGCAGTTGGTGGTGCAGGAGGCGTTGGAGATCACCGTCATCGCCGGCGTGATCGTCTTGTGGTTGACGCCGTAGACGATGGTGGCGTCGACGTTGTCGGCTGGCGCCGAGATCAGCACCTTCCGGGCACCCGCCTGGATCAGTGCCGACGCCTTCTCCTTGCTGGCGAAGATGCCGGTGCATTCCAGGGCGACGTCCACCCCCTTGTACGGCACCTTGGTCGGGTCGCGCTCGGCGGAGACGCGGATCGGCCCGAAGCTGCGTCCGTTATGGCGGATCGTGATGTTCTCACCTGAAACTTCGACCTCGCCGGGGAAACGGCCGTGGACGCTGTCGAAGCGGAATAGGTGGGCGTTGGCCTCGACGCTGCCGAGGTCGTTGATCGCCACGCACTCGACGTCGTCCCGCCCGCTCTCGATCATCGCGCGCAGCACCAGACGTCCGATGCGTCCGAACCCGTTGATGGCGACCTTGACGGTCATCGCTCGCTTCTCCTTGTCTGTCTCAGTCCAGCCGCTTGCGGGCGGCCGCCATGACGGCTTCCGGGGTAATCCCGAAATGCCGGTAGAGTTCCTCTTGCGGGGCCGACGCGCCGAAGCCGGTCATGCCGATGAAGATGCCTCCCTCGCCCAGCCACCGCTCCCAGCCGAAGCCGCACGCCGCCTCGATGCCGATGCGCGGCACGCCACCCAGCACCTCGGCGCGGTAGGCCTCGTCCTGGGCGCCAAACAAATCCCAGCATGGCAGCGAAACCACCGCCGCCGCCACCCCTTCGGCACTCAGCGCCTCGCGCGCCGCCAGCGCGATGGCGACTTCCGAGCCGGTGGCGATCAGCGTCACCTGGCGCGCGCCTTCGGCTTCCGCCAGCACGTAGCCGCCGCGGGCGCAGCGGTTCTCGCCGATGTCGCTGCGCAGCGCCGGCACCGGCTGGCGGGTCAGCACCAGCAGGCTCGGCCCATCGGTGCGGCGGATCGCGAGTTCCCAGCACTCCGCCGTCTCCATCGCGTCCGCCGGCCGCAGCACATGCAGATTGGGCATCGCGCGAAAGCTGGCCAAGTGCTCGACGGGCTGATGGGTCGGGCCGTCCTCGCCCAGCCCGATGCTGTCATGCGTCAGCACATGGATCACTCGCTGGCGCATCAGCGCGGCCAGCCGAATCGCGGGTCGGGCCTGGTCGGTGAGGGCGAGGAAGGTGCCGCCATAGGGGATCAGCCCGCCATGCAGCGCCATGCCGTTGAGGCAGGCCGCCATGCCGTGCTCGCGGGTGCCGTAATGCACGTAGCGCCCCGCGAAACTGCCGGGCGACACCGCGCCCATGCCCTTTGCCCAGGTCAGGTTCGCCCGGGTGCGCCCGGCCGAGCCGCCGACCAGTTCCGGCAGCGCCGGGGCGAGCGCGTCCAGCACCAATTGGCTCGCCGCTCGCGTGGCGATGTCCGGCCGCTGCTCGGCGATCTCCGCCCGCAGCGCGGCGACCGTCTCGTGCCAGCTTTCGGGCGGCCGCCCGGCCATGACGCGCTCGAACTCCGCGCGCATCGGATGGTGCGCGAGCCGCTTGAGCCAACCGCGTCGCGCCGCGGCCCCCCGGCTGCCGGCGGCACGCCAGCGCTCCGCCAGCCCGTCCGGCACGATGAACGGCGGATCGTTCCAGCCGAGCGCCTGCCGGGCCGTTCGCGCGTCGTGCGCGCCGTCGCCTTGCGCCGTGCGGCAGGCGATCAGGGTCGGCTTCTTGGAGCGTACCGCGAAGGACAGCGCGGCGCTGATCTGCGCCGCGTCGTGTCCATCCGCTCGCTTCACCGCCCAACCCTGCGCGGCGAAGCGGCGCAGCGTGTCGTCCGAGCATGCCAACGCCGCCTCGTCGTCGCTCGAACGCCCCCTGTCATCATGCAGCACGGTCAGCTTGTCGAGCCGGAGATGCCCGGCCAGCCCGATCGCCTCATGGCTGGCGCCGGCCATGAAGTCGTAATCCGATGCAATCACCCAGGTGCGATGGTCGACCAGGGACTTGCCGAACCGCGCCGCCATCATACGCTCGGCGAGCGCCATGCCCACCGCGCTGGCGAGCCCCTCGCCGTGCGGACCGGTGGTGGCCTCGATCGCCGGATGCTCGCCATATTCGGGATGCCCGGCGGCCGGCGAGTGCAGCTGACGGAAACGCCGCAGCTCGTCGGTGCCCATGCCGGCGTGGCCGGTCAGGTGCAGCAGCGCGTACAGCAAGGTCGCGCCGTGGCCGGCGGAAAGCACGAAGCGGTCGCGATCGAGCCAGCGGGCGTCGGCCGCATCGAACCGCAGGAACCGCGTCCACAGTACGGTGGCAGCGTCCGCCATGCCCAGCGCCATGCCGGGATCGCCGGATCGCGCCGCCTCGACGGCGTCGATCGCCAGCGCGCGCACCGCATCG
>DATIMU010000499.1:0-3934 GCA_035475015.1 Acetobacteraceae bacterium | reverse complement strand
CGCCGCAATGATGGGCTGTCGCGCAGCAGCCGCCGGATTGCCGCGCGAGCCTCGATCACGCTGTCCTGCCATCCGCGCCTGGGTTCCGTCGCGGGCGATGCCTGCAGCTTCATCAGGTGCTGGATCACCGATGCGACGTGGCTTTCCAGCGCCCGGCGATCGGCCTTGGCCAAACTCTCGATTTCCTCGGCCAGATGGTCGTAGTCCAGGCGCGTGTGATCGCGCTCGCGGAGCGCCCGCGCCTGCTCCGATGACCACTGGGCGACATCCCTGTCATAGAGCCCGTCCATGCGGCGGACCTTACCATCGACCGCGCTGGCGCTGCCAGACAATCGCTTGTCCGCGGCCACCCTCGTCGTACATTGGCTGCCATGTCCCGCCTGGCGTGCGCCTCGGCCAGCGGCCGGCGCGGCAACAAGGAGCCATCGCGATGTCCGCACCTGCTGGCCGCCCGAGAATCTTGATCGCTGGCGGCGGGGCGGGTGGGCTGACCACGGCGTTGGCGCTGATCGAGCGTGGCTATCCGGTCACCGTTTGCGAGCAGGCCGGCAAGCTGCGCGAACTCGGCGCCGGCGTGCAGATCGGCCCGAACGGCGCGCGGGTGCTGATCGAGCTCGGCCTTCGCGCGGCGCTCGAACGGGTGGTTTGCGAGGCCGCCGGCAAGGAAGCGCGCATCTGGAACACGGGCGAGACATTCCCCCTGTTCGATCTCGGCAGGGACTGCGTCGCGCGCTTCGGCGCCCCGTACTGGACCGCGCATCGGCGAGACCTGCAGCAGGTCCTGGCCGACGCCGTGGAGCGCCGCCGGCCCGGCACGATCCGACTCGGGGCGCGGGCGATCGGCGTCAAGCAGCAGGAAGGCGGCGTGCGCCTTGCATTGGCAGACGGCGAGGAGATCGAAGGCGACGCGCTGATCGGCGCGGACGGTGTTCATTCGACGATTCGCGCGGCCCTGTTCGGTGCCGGGCCGGCCGAGTTCACCGGGCTCATGGCCTGGCGCGGCCTGGTTCCGATGGAGAGCCTTCCCGCGCATCTGCGGCGCCCCGTGGGCACCAACTGGATGGGGCCGGGCGGCCATGTGGTCACCTACCCGGTGCGGCGCGGCGAGTTGCTGAACTTCGTCGGCGTGGTGGAGCGGGATGACTGGCGGGTGGAGTCGTGGAACGAGCCGGGCACCACCGAGGAGTGCGCAGGAAATTTTCCGGGGTGGCACGCGGACGTGCACACGATCATCCGGGCGGTCGAGACGCCATTCAAATGGGCGCTCCTCGGCCGCCCGCCGATGACGCAATGGGCGGAGGGTCGCGTCGGCCTGCTCGGCGATGCCTGCCATCCGACGCTGCCCTTCCTCGCGCAGGGCGCCAACATGGCGATCGAGGACGGGCTGGTCATCGCCCGCTGCCTGGACGCGGAGCCGGCCGACCCCGCCGCCGCGTTCCGCCGTTTCGAGCGCGCCCGGATGGAGCGCACAGCACGGGTGGTACGCGGCTCCTCCGACAACACCAGGCGCTTTCACAACCGGCTGCTGGCCGACCCGACATCCGCCGTCGATTACATGCGCCGGGAGATGGCGCCCGAGAAGCTGCGGACACGCTACGACTGGGCCTATGAATACGACGCGCGTACCGCGCCAGTATGAGCCGTGGGTCGCCGCCGTCGCTAGGCGATCGGCTTATCGGTGATCTCCCGCACCAGCTTGCGCCGCATCGCCTCGGCGAAAGCCGGGTAGTCGGGGCAGGGCAGGGCGAAGGCGCCGGGGCCACCGATCACGTCGCGCTCGTAGCTCTCCAGCAGATCCGCCTCCTCGTGCAGCACGCAGAGCCCGTTGATGGTGATGCCGATGGCGGCCATCCGGTCGCGCACCGGGCCGGGGGCGATGCCCGCGTTGGAGCGGCCGTCGCCGATCACGTCCACCACCTGCCGGCGCGCGCTGGTCGGCAGATGGGCGAGCAGGGTCAAGGCGGCGAGCAGCGCCTCGCCGATCGCCGTCTCGCCGGCGCGCACCGCCCGGGGCACGTTCTCGACCGCGTCGGCGAACGCCTTCGCGGTATCCTCGGAGTCGATGCGGGTCCACTCGACCAGCACCTCCTGCGCCCCGGCGCCGGACCACAGCAGCAGGGCGCCGAGGCTTGCGCGGGCGGGGCCGCCGGTCAGTCCGGAAATCACCTCCGCGTCGCGCAGCGCGGCGCCCATCGCGCCCGCCATCAGGTTGAACTCGTCGAAGGTGACGCTCGCCGAGCAGTCGAGAGCGAGCACGAGGGCAAGGTCCACCGGGTCCATGCGGCGCAGCTTAGCGCAGGGGCACCCTTGAGCGAGCGGCCGGAGAGGCGGAGTATCGGGCCGCACTGGGAGGGATCAGGATGCCGGACAGCCCGACGGACCCGAAGCGCGCCGAGCAGCAGCTCGGAGGCGAGACCCATCTGCCGCTGTCGCGCATCACGGTGCTCGACCTCACCCTGGCCCGCGCCGGCCCGACGGCGGTGCGCCATCTCGCCGATTGGGGGGCTAAGGTCATCCGCATCGAGCCGCCGGACACGGGCGGCGAGGAGATCAGCGGCGCGCGGCACGGGTTCGACTTCCAGAACCTGCACCGCAACAAGCGCGCGATCCGGCTCAACCTGAAATCGCCCGAGGGCCACGCCGCCTTCATGCGGCTGGTGGAGAAAGCGGATGTCATCATCGAGAACATGCGCGCCGCCGTGAAGCATCGGCTGCATGTCGCGTGGGAGGACGTGCAGAAAGTAAACCCGCGCATCGTCTACGGCAGCATTTCCGGTTTTGGCCAGACCGGCCCGTACGGGCCTCGCGCCGGCGTCGATCAGATCGCGCAGGGCATGGGCGGGCTCATGTCGATCACCGGCCTGCCGGGACAGGGGCCGGTGCGCGTCGGCATCCCGATCGCCGACCTCACCGCCGGCAACCTGCTGGCGCTCGGCATCATGACCGCGTTGTTCGACCGCGAGGCGACCGGCGTGGGGCGCTGGGTGCAGACCAGCCTGCTCGAATCGCAGGTGTTCATGCTCGATTTCCAGGCCTCGCGCTGGCTGATGGCGAAGGAGGTCGCGCCGCAAGCGGGCAACGACCATCCGACCGGCATCCCGACCGGCGTGTTCCCGACCAGCGACGGGCACATCAACATCGCGGCGAGCTCGGCGCGGCTGTGGGAGCGGTTCTGCGACACGATCGAGAAGCCCGAGTGGAAGGCCAACGAGGCGTGGAAAAGCCAGAAGGGCCGCAGCGCGGACCGGAAAAAAATTAACGCGGCGATCGGTGAGGTCACGAAGCACAAGCCGGCGGCGCACTGGATCGAGCTGTTCGAGGGCGCCGGCATTCCCTGCGGTCCGATCAACACGATCGACCAGGTGTTCGCCGATCCACAGGTAAAGCATCTCGGCATGGCGCGGCCGGTCAAGCATCCCAAGCTCGGCGACATCGAGCTGGTTGCCTCCGCAATCAACATCAGCGGCTACCCGCGCGACGTCCGCACGCCGACGCCCGAGGCCGACGCCGACACCGCCGACGTGTTGCGCTCGGTCGGCTACAGCGACGGCGAGATCGCCGAGATGCGCGCGAGAGGAGCGATCTGATGGACATGGTTTCGACCAAGCAATACGCCGGAGGAAAAATGCTCGCGGCGAAGGAGGACGGCGTCGGGCTCATCACCTTCAACCAGCCCGAGAAGCGCAACGCCATCTCGGTGGAGATGTGGCAGGGCTTGGGCGACATCCTCGACGAGTTCGCCGAGGATCATTCGGTGCGCGTGGTGGTGCTGACCGGTGCCGGCAACACGGCGTTCGTCTCGGGGGCGGATATCAGTCAGTTCGAGAAGCAGCGCTCCAACGCCGACGCGCAGAAGGAATACGCCCGCCTCACCAGTGCCGGGCGGGACAAGCTGGGCGCTTTCCGCAAGCCGACCATCGCGCGCATTCGCGGC
>DATIMU010000498.1:0-5310 GCA_035475015.1 Acetobacteraceae bacterium | reverse complement strand
CACGAATTGGAAAATCGTCGCGGAGAACTTCATCGGCGACCTCTATCACGACATCAGCCATCGCTCGGTCGATCTCGTCGGCATCGGCCCGAGCGGCGGCAAGGGGCGGCGCGACGCGCAACGGCCGCGAATGCAGATCGGTTTCCCCGGCCTCGGACATGGCGGACTCGGCGAGACGCCGCACAACACGGAACCCGACTACGCGCCGGCCTGGGCGCTGTATCCCGAGGTAGAGGCGTACTACCGCGAGCTGCATGAGCGGCGCGTGCGCAATCTCGGCGACCGGGCGCGCGTCACGATGTCGGTCGGCACGATTTTTCCCAACATGAGCTTCCACGGCCGCCAGCCGCGCACCATCCTGATCGCCCATCCCTGCGGGCCGACCCAGACAGAGATGTGGCGGATCTATCTGGTGGACGCCGACGCGCCCGACGCGGTGAAGGACGCCGCGCGGCACTACTATCTCCGCTACTCCGGTCCCGCCGGCATGACCGAGCAGGACGACATGGAGAACTGGACCTACGCGACGGAGGCCAGCAAGGGCGTCATCGCCCGTCGGCTGCACTACAATTACCAGATGGGTCTCGGTCATGCGCGGCCCGTGCCGGGCCTGCCGGGCGCGGTGCAGAACGGCCCGATGGCCGAGGAGAACCAGCGCATTTTCTATAACCGCTGGGCGCAGTTCATGACGCAGCCGGGATGGAACGGCATGATGCCCGGCAAGGCACGGACACTCGAAGATGCCGACTGATCCGGCGCTCGCGGCGCTGCTGCTCGAGCATGAGATCCGCCAGTTCTACTTCGCGGAGGCGGATTTGCTGGACGGGCGGCGTTTTGCCGAATGGCTGGATTTGCTGACCGACGATTTGCGCTATTTCGCGCCCATCGCGCGCAACATCAGGCGGGGCGACGAGCACGCCGAACTCACCCGCGAGGGGTTCGAGGCGGCGTGGTTCGACGAAGGCAAGGCCACGCTGCGCCAGCGCGTCGAGCAGCTCGCCACCGGCATCCACTGGGCGGAGGAGCCGCAGTCGCGCACCTCGCATCTCGTGACCAATATCCGCGTGCTGGAGGCGCTGCCCGATGCGGCGGGGGCGGTCGAGGTGCGCGTGCGGTCGCGATTCCTGGTGTATCGCAATCGGCTGGCGGACGAGACCGACATTCTCGTCGGCAAGCGCGGCGACACGCTGGTTCGTGTCGAGGCAGGGTGGAAATTGGCGCGCCGGGAGATACAGCTCGACCAGAGCGTGCTGTTGGCGAAGAATCTCACGCTGTTTTTCTAGCGGCAAGATGGCGGAATGAATTCCGCCCTACGCCGACCGGTAGGGCGGAATTCATTCCGCCATCTTGCTGAGCACCGGCCAATCGACCGGGCTTGACGCGCCGGCGCGCCCGCCCAAGCCTGGGGGCATGAACGACTCCCCCATCGCCGACACCGCCATCACCGACGCCGAGGCGCTGCATCGCAGCCTGCTGACGCTCGACACCCATATCGACATCCCCTGGCCCGAGGGGCCGGACCCGTTCGAGGACGGCAAGCGGCGGGTGGATTTGCCCAAGATGCGCCGGGGCGGCGTCTCTGCCGGATTCTTTGCCGCCTACGTGCCGCAGGATCGGCGGACGCCGGAGAACGACCGGGCCGCCTTCGAGCGGGCGATCGCCATGCTCGGCGCGATCCGGGCGATGGGACGGACCGCCAATGGCATCACCGCGCAAGTCGCCACCACGGCCGACGAGATCGAGGCGGCGCGGCGGGACGGCGTGCTCGCCATCGTGCCGGCGGTGGAGAACGGGTTTGCCACCGGCACCGACCTGTCCCGCCTCGCCGCGTTCCGCGCGCTGGGCGCCCGCTACCTGACGCTGACCCATAACGGCCACAACGCGCTGTCCGATTCCGCCAACCCGCGCAAGGATCTGAACGATCCTGGGACGGAGCATGGCGGCCTGTCGCCGCTGGGCCGCGCGGCGGTGGGCGAACTCAACCGGCTCGGGATGCTGGTCGATGTCTCGCATGTCTCCCGGGCCGCGATGCTGCAGGCGGCGGGACTGTCGCGCGTGCCCGTCGTCGCCACCCATTCCTGCATCCGCGCGCTATGCGACCATCCGCGCAACCTCGACGATGAGCAGCTCGACGCGCTGCGCGATACCGGCGGCGTGGTGCAGGTGACGGCGGTTTCCGCCTTCCTCAAGCCGCACGCGAGGCCCGACGCGGTGACGGTCGCGGATTTCGTCGATCACATCGACTACGCGGTACGGCGCATCGGCGTCGCGCATGTCGGCATCTCGTCGGATTTCGACGGCGGCGGCTTCTTCTCGGGCTGGAATGACGCCTCGGAGAGTCCCAACCTCACCGCCGAGCTGCTGCGGCGGGGCTACGGGCGGGAGGAGATCGCCGCGTTGTGGGGCGGCAATTTTCTCCGCGTGCTGCGCCAAGCGGAGGAAGCGGCCGTATGACACGAAAAAGGCTCCGGCCGGATCGCCGGAGCCTTCCCCGTCAAGTTGGCGGAATGGCTCCGCCCTACGGCTAGTTGCTGTTGCGGTTGCCCAGGAGCTGCAGCAGCAGCATGAACAGGTTGATGAAGTTGAGGTAGAGGCTCAGCGCGTCATACACGCTGCGCTTGGCCGCGCCATCGGTGCCGACGGCGTAGGCGTACTGCACGTAGTCCGCCTTGATGCGCTGGGTGTCGTAGGCGGTGAGGCCGGTGAACACCAGCACGCCGACGATGCTGACGAGGAACTGCAGCGCGGAGCTGGCGACGAAGATGTTCACCACGCTCGCGATGATGATGCCGATGAGGCCCATCATCAGGAAGCTGCCCATCCGGCTGAGATCGCGGCGCGTCGTGTAGCCGTAGATGCTCATCGCCGCGAAGGTCGCCGCGGTGATGAAGAACACCCGCCCGATCGAGCTTTCGGTGTAGATGAAGAAGATGTTCGTCAGGCTGGCGCCCATCGCCGCGGCGAACAGCCAGTAGAGTAGCTGGGCCGTGCTGCGCGACAGCCGGTTGACGCCCAAGCTCAGCACCATCACGAACGCCAGCGGCGCGAAGATCGAGATCAGCCCGAGCCCGGTCGGATGCGGCACCACCCGCCCCTCGGGCGTGGTCGCCATCGTGTAGAAGAGCTCGCTTAGCCCGGTATGCGCGATCGCGTAGGCGACGATGCCGGTGAGCAGGAGCCCCGACGTCATCCAATTGAAGACGCGGAGCATGTAGGCCCGCAACCCTGCGTCGATGACGGCAGCGGAAGCGGTTTGAACGCCAGGTCCCTGGGCGCCTGGATACGTCCTGTAGTCGGGACTGTAGGCCATGGTGTGCGTTTTCCCTCAGCGGGCGAGCTGCCCGAGCCTCATAGTTTGTGGATAAGCAGAGCAGGTTCAAGCAGATTCGGAACGCGATACAGCTACTGGTTCCGCAGCAAGGGCGCCGCCTTCGCCCGCAAGGCACTCGCCGTGCCGGCATAGCCAAACATCAGCATCAGGGCGACGCATACAGCGATGGTAGCAGCTAGCCGCCCAGGCAGGAAGGCCCACTCGCTGTCCATCAGGAAGCGCACCACCCCGTAGCTCGCCGCCGTGCCGATGAACGCCGCGATGACGCCCGCCGCCAGGCCGAGCACGCCGAACTCGACCAGCCACGCGGCGCGGATCTGCCGCCGTGTCGCGCCGAGCGTCTTCAGCACCACCGCCTCCTGCGTACGCCGCCGCTGGCCCGACGCGACGGCGCCGGCCAGCACCAGCGCACCGGCGAGCAGGGTGATGGAGCCGGTCGCGGCGAGGGCGGTGGCGATCTTGTCGAGCAGGTCGGAGACGGCGTGCAGGATCTCCTCCACGCGGATGCCGGTGACGTTGGGCAGCGCGTCCGTCACCGCGCGGAGCAGCGCGCCCTGATCCGCCTCGGCGACGCGGACGGTCGCGATATGGGTGTGCGGCGCATGCGCCAGCAGGCCGGGGCTCGCCACCATCGCGAAGTTCAGCCCGAGGCTGCGCCACGCGATGTCACGCAGATTTGCGATCTTGAGGTCGATGTCGCGCCCCAGCACGTTGACCCGGATGGTGTCGCCGACGCCGATGCCCCAGCCTTTCGCCAAGCCGGCGTCGAAGGAGAGCAGCGGCGGCCCCTGGTAGTCGGCGGGCCACCATTTCCCGGCGACGATGCGGGTGCCCTCGGGCGGAGCGGCGGAGTAGGTCAGGCCGCGATCGCCGCGCAGCGCCCAGCGGGTGTCGGGGGTAGCCTTCACCTGGTCGGCCGGCACGCCGTCCACCGAGACGATGCGGGCGCGCATACTCGGCATCTGGTGCGTCTCGCTGACACCAGGCTGTGCGCCGACCAGCGCCTCGAAGCGGGGGAGCTGGTCGTTCTGGATGTCGACGAAGAAGAACGAAGGCGCGTTGGCCGGCACCTGGTCGAGCACCTGCTGGCGCACGTTGCCCTGGATCAGCGCGACCGCGGCCAAAGTGGAGAGGCCGAGCCCGACCGAGACCAGCATCAGCGGCGTCGCGGAGCCGGGGCGGTAGAGGTTGGCGAGGCCGAGCCGCGCCCACGGTGCCCGCAATCGGGGAGCGGCGCGGGCGGCGCCCATCACCGCGGCACCACCGAGGCGAAACAGCACCAGCGACCCCGCCGCCGCGCCGCAGAACCACAGCGCGAAGCGGCGGTCCTGCGCGGTCGCGATGGTCAGCCCGACCAGCGCGAGGACGAGGACGATATTGGCGGCGATGATCCATCGCCCCGGCCGTGCGCGGACGGGCAGCAGCGCGTCGCGGAATAGCGCGGCACCCGAGATGTGCGGCGCGCGGCCGAGCGGCCACAGGGAAAAGCTCAGGGCGGTGAGCAGGCCAAACGCCGCCGCCTGGATCAGCGGCACTGGAAAGAGTCCAAGCCGGGGCGGCACCGGCAGCGCGCCGGCGAACACCCAGGCGAGCACCGAGGGAAGGATCGCGCCGGCGACCAGTCCGGCAACGATGCCGAGCGCGGTGAGCGCCAGGATCTGCAGCAGGCACACCCAGAACACCAGCACGCCCGAGGCGCCGAGGCAGCGCAAGGTGGCGATGCTGCGCCCGCGCGCCTCCAGCCAGGCACGCACGCCGGTCGCGACGCCTATGCCGCCGACCAGCAGCGAGGTGAGGCCGACGAGACTGAGGAACAGCCCGGTCTGCTCGATGAACCGGCTGACCCCCGGTGCCGCGTGCCGCGCGTCGCGGATGCGCCAGCCCTGGTCGGGGAACGCGGCGCGCAACGCTTCCATTGTCGCGGCGGGGCTCGCCCCGGTCGGCAGGGCGATGCGGAGTGCGTAGCGCACCATCGAGCC
>DATIMU010000497.1:0-3867 GCA_035475015.1 Acetobacteraceae bacterium | reverse complement strand
TCGCGCTCGCCGATGCTGCTGCAACAGGAACGCGCCGGCGTCTCCATCGCGGTGCCCGAGGAGGTGCTGAAGGAGATCATGGCCAAGGATTGAAGGGCATCCCGGCGGTGAACGCATGATCGGGCCCGTGTCGGCCCGCCGACGTCATCGCGAGCCGGCGAAGCCGGCGTGGCGATCCATCGCGCCGACCAACGGGCGGCCGCGTGGATTGCCGCGTCGCTACGCTCCTCGCAATGACGCTGTTGGTCCGAACACCCGTCAGACGGAGCCCTGATCCGGGCAATACCGAGGCCCGAGAGAGCCCGGTTCCGGGTAATAGCGACAGTGCGAAGAGCCCGCATCCGGGCAATAATGAAACTGGAGGAGCCCGCTTCCGGGCGATAATCCCCGACACTGAACGCGCGTCGGAACTCCGGCGGATGGTGGGCGCGACAGGGATTGAACCTGTGACCCCCGCCATGTCAAGGCGATGCTCTCCCGCTGAGCTACGCGCCCATCCGCGCCGGTTAATTAGCCGCCGGGCTCGCTCGCTGCAAGCGGGGTGATGACAGCGGCCCCGGCGGCGGCTTCAATGGGGCATGGACCTGCCCGTCGCGTCCCTGCCCGTTCCATCGCTGCCGGTCACGGTGCTGCGGCCGTCGCGGCAGACCGTGCCGGTGATCGTCGCCTCGCCGCATTCCGGGCGGGAGTATCCGGCCGACTTCATCGCGGCCGCCCGGCTCGACTCGCTCAGCCTGCGGCGCAGCGAGGACAGCTTCGTCGACGAGCTGTTCGCCGCCGCCCCCGAGCACGGGATGCCGCTGCTCGCCGCCACCTTCCCGCGCGCCTTTTGCGATCCGAACCGCGAGCGGTGGGAACTCGATCCCGCCATGTTCGATGACGAGCTGCCGGCCTGGGTGAACACCACCAGCCCCCGGGTCGGGGCCGGGCTCGGCACCATCGCCCGGGTGGTCGCGTCGGGCGAGGCGATCTATCGGCACAAGCTGAGCTTCGCCGAGGCCGAGCGCCGGATCCGCTTCTTTTGGGAGCCCTATCACCAAACCCTGGGCGAACTGATCGAGGCCACGCGGCAGGAGTTCGGCGCCTGCCTGCTGATCGACTGCCATTCCATGCCGGCCTATGGCTGCGGCAGCCGCAACGGCGGGGTGCCCGCGGATTTCGTGCTCGGCGACGCCCACGGAACCGCCTGCGGGCCCCGTGGGGTGCGCCTGGTCGAGCGCGTGCTCAGCGGCCTCGGCTACGCGGTGCGCCGCAACGACCCCTACTCGGGCGGTTACGTCACCCGCCACTACGGGCGGCCGCGAGAAGGCGTCCATGTGCTGCAGATCGAGATTGCCCGCGGGCTCTACATGAACGAGACGCGCATCGAGCCGATCGCCCGGTTCTCGGCGGTGCAACGGGATCTCACGCAACTGATCGCGGCACTGGCCGCGCAGGCCGCCGATCTGCTCGGACGCTGACCTCTTCCCGCGAACCGAAAAAAATGCCGGCGCTTTGCAGCGCCGGCAAGTTTAGGGAGGAAACGTCCAAGAAGCAGACAGCGCGGTCAGTGACCGCATTGCTGCGACGCACAAGTTAGCCAGATGGCTCTCCCGGTGCAAGCATTATTTTGCAATGCAGCATTGCCGGCGACGGGCGAAAATCCGCCGCATTCCCTCACGCGGCGCAAGACTCCGAGGGCGTCTTGTCCCTAGAAGTGGGTGATGCCCCGCCTCCTTCTCGCCGGCCTCCTATTCCTCCTCACGACCCCGGCCTTCTCCCAGACCCGCCCGTCCGCGCCGCAACCCTGGACCCAGTGCAGGAGCGCCGTGCTGGCCGCCGAGCGGGCCGGCGCGATACCGGAGCATCTTCTCGCGGCGATCAGCCGGGTGGAGAGCGGCCGCGTCGACCCCCGGACCGGAGGCGTCACCCCCTGGCCCTGGACGATCAATGCCGAGGGGCAAGGCCTGTTCTACCAAACCAAGGCGCAAGCGATCGCCGCCGTGCGCGACCTCCAGGCTCGTGGCGTCCGCTCGATCGACGTGGGATGTATGCAGATCAACCTGATGCATCACCCGGACGCCTTCTCCTCGCTGGATCAGGCGTTCGACCCAGCGGCCAATGCGGCCTATGGGGCACGCTTCCTCAATCAGCTGCATGGCCAGACCGGCGACTGGTCCAAGGCGGCCGGGCTGTATCATTCGGCCACCGCCGAGCTCGGTTCCGAGTACCAGAAGCGCGTGCTCGCGGCCTGGCCGGAGGAGAAGCGCAAGCCGGCCGTCTCCGTCACCACTCAGCTGGCGAGCGCCTGGGCGAGCACGTTGAAGGATGCCCCGACCAACCGCGTCATGGTCGTCCTGCCCGTCAGCCGCGCGGACAACGTCCGGATCATCCCGCTGCGCCCTGGGCGCGGCGGCTAGCGGCCGCGATCGGCAAACTCCGCGCAGATCGCCTCGGAATGCTCGCCGATCGCCGGCACTGGCCCAAGATCGACGGGGCCCTCGCTGGTGATGACCGGTGGGGCGGCGATCGAGACCGGGCCGCCGGGCGTGCCCACCGTGACCCGCCGCAGCGCGGGGTGATGCGCCAGGGCCGCCACGTCGTTGACGAAGCCATAGGCGGTGTTGGCGGCGCGCAGCTTGGTCGCCGCCGCATCGCGGGTCATCCGGGCGAAGGCGGCGGCGATGTGCGCGTCGACCGCCGCGCGATTGCTGACGCGGATCACATTGGTCTCGAAGCCTTCCCGCCTCGGCAGGTCCGGCTCGTCGAGGAAGCGGGCGCAGAAATCAGCCCATTCGCGCTCGTTCTGGATGGAGATGAGCACGAGCGCCCCGTCGGAGGTGGCGAACGCGCCATAGGGGCAGATCGAGGGGTGCGCCAGGCCGAGCCGCTCGGGGGCGCGGCCGGTGCCCTCGAAATACAGCAAAGGAACATTCATCCAGTCGGCCATGCCGTCGAACAGGCTGACCTTCAGCCCTTTGCCGCGCCCGGTGACGCCCCGCTCGATCAGCGCCTCCAGCACTCCCGCGTGCGCGGCCATGCCGCAGGCGATGTCGCAGGCCGAGACGCCGACCCGGCCGGGGCCGGCGGGGTGGCCCGTAATCATGGCGAGCCCGGATTCCGCCTGCACCAGCAGGTCGTAGGCTTTCATGGTCGCGTAGTCGCCGGTGTCGCCATAGCCGGAGATGTCGACCGTGATGAGGCGCGGGTAGCGCTCGCGCAGCGCGTCGGAGCCGAAGCCGGCCCGCGCCGCCGCGCCGGGGGCGAGGTTCTGGATGTACACGTCCGCCCGCGCCAGCAGCCGGTGCAGCAACGCGGCATCCTCGGGCCGCTTGATGTCGGCGACCAGGCTCTGCTTGCCGCGATTGAGCCAGACGAAGTAGCTCGACAAGCCCTTGGCGGCGCGGTCGTAGCCGCGCGCGAAGTCGCCCTCGGCGCGCTCGATCTTGATGACCCGCGCGCCTGCGTCGGCGAGGCGGGAGCTGC
The DNA here is from genome assembly GCA_035475015.1 of Acetobacteraceae bacterium. GTDB lineage: Bacteria > Pseudomonadota > Alphaproteobacteria > Acetobacterales > Acetobacteraceae > JAFKFI01. The sequence goes on along the minus strand of DATIMU010000497.1, from coordinate 402 downwards.
AATAGGGTGCTGCCACCGCCTGCTCGAGCGAGACGACCAACAGCCCCTCGAGGGGGAGGGTCATCAATAGCTCCGCGGCAGCCCGAGCACGTGCTCGGCGACAAAGGACAAAATGAGGTTCGTGCTGATCGGGGCGACTTGGTAGAGGCGGGTCTCGCGGAACTTGCGCTCGACGTCGTATTCCTCGGCGAAGCCGAAGCCGCCATGCGTCTGGATGCAGGCCTCGCCGGCCGCCCAGGAGGCCTCGGCGGCCAGCATCTTGGCCATGTTGGCCTCCTCGCCGCAGGGCAGGCCGGCCTCGAACTTGGCGCAGCCGGCCTTCACCATGAGCTCGGCGGCGCGCATCTGGGCGTAGGCGCGGGCGATGGGGAACTGGATGCCCTGGTTCTGCCCGATCGGCCG
>DATIMU010000496.1:0-3113 GCA_035475015.1 Acetobacteraceae bacterium | reverse complement strand
GCCCTCGAACAGTCTTCCCCCGACGCTGCTGTATTCGCCCTCGGTGTTCTCGCGCACCACGTAGAAGTCGATATCCGCCTCGGTCCGTCCGGCCAGCGGCGTCCGCACGCCGGGCATCAGCTTGCACGGCCGCAGGTTCACATACTGGTCGAAACCGCGCCGAATCGGGATCAGCAGTCCCCAGAGTGAAATATGGTCCGCCACGCCCGGCCAGCCGACCGCGCCCAGCAGGATGCTGTCGGCCTCGGCGAGCCGGTCCATGCCGTCGGCCGGCATCATGGCGCCGGTCTGCTTGTAGGTCTCGCAGGACCAGTCGTACTCGTCGAGCACCAGCCCGAAGCCGAAGCGGCGCGACGCGGCGTCGAGCACGCGCAGCGATTCCGGCACGGTCTCCTTGCCGATCCCGTCGCCGGGGATCACCGCGATCCGGTATTTTGCCTGCGCCATGCCCGCCTCTCCCTCTGCCGCGCCCCGGTGTAGACCGCGACGCCCGATCGTCAATCCAGCTTCACCAGGCGGCGGATCGCGTCGGCCACATGCCCCGCCTCGTCCAGCGGCTCGCGGCTCCACGGCGACAGGCTGTCCTCCAGCATCCGGACCTGTCCGGCTTCGATCAGGCTGTGGTGCAGGCGCCGATGGCGGCCGCCGGCGAGCTCCGGCAATGCGACGAATACCGGCGCCTCGGTGGCGCAGGCCTCGCTGACCATCGAGACGGAATCCGCCGAGACCACGATCGCGTCGGCCATCGCCAGGAAGCCGAGATAGGGGTTCTCCCCCGGCTCGCCCCAGCGGAACATCAGGTGCATGGCCGCGTCGAGCCCGGCGGCCACCGCCTCGGTGGCTTCCGAGCCGGTGCGCCGGCTGGTCGTCGCCATCACCGAGCCGCGTCGGGTGTTCGCCAGCCGTGCCACTTGCCGCGCCAGCCGATGCGCCAGGGACGGCTGCAGATCACCGCCACGGATCGGGCCGCCGACCAGGAGAGCCACCCGCGGCTGCGGCAGATGGCCGAGGCGCTCCGACCAGATCTCGCGGGCGCGGCGCAGCGCGTCGGGAGACACCCGATGCGGCACGCCCAGCACCGGCATCACGTTCGGCCCGCTCGGTCCGCGATCATGCTGCGGCACCACCAGCAGATCGAAGCGGTCGCCGACCAGCGGGGGTCTCATGCAATGCACGCTGCGGCAGGCGAAGCGCCGGCGCAGCCAGAGGGCCGCGGCGGCCGAGCGGCTGCCCGCCGAGATCGTCAGGGCCGGGGGCTCGTCAGCGCCTCGCACCATCGCGAGCCCCTCCGCCTCCGCGCCCGCCGTCGACGCCCAGCCGATCGGCGAGCCGCGCGGCGCGAGGACGGCGATGTGCGCCAGCCGGTTCCACGACATCGGCACCAGCCGGAACGGCACCCCCAGCCGCTCAGCAATGCCGATCGCCTGGCCCGCCGTGCCCGGCCGCGGGTCGTCCAGCACCCACACTGGCGTTGCCGCGCTCACGAGGGAAAGCTAGGACAGCTTGGGATAGCGCAAGGGACGCGAGCGATGGCCAATCCTGCCCCGATCCAGAAGACGGCGACACCAAGGGCGATCATACCGAAGGCAAGGGGGCACATGTCGGACTGGGACCGCGATGCCGCGCTGACGACGGCGCGCATCCTGCTGGAGATCAAGGCCGTCAACTTCCGCCCCGAGGAACCCTATACCTTCACGTCGGGCTGGAAATCGCCCGTCTACATCGATTGCCGGCGGATCATCTACTTCCCCCGCGCCCGCGCCAAGATCTGTGAGCTCGGCGTGGAAAAGATCGGTCGCCATGTCGGGTACGAGAGCATCGAGGCGGTGGCCGGCGGCGAGACGGCGGGCATCCCCTTCGCCGCCTGGATCGCCGACCGGATGCTCGCGCCGATGGCCTACGTGCGCAAGAAACCCAAGGGCTTCGGCCGCAACGCGCTGATCGAGGGCGACGTGCCGGAGGGCAAGCACACCCTGCTGGTCGAGGATCTGACCACCGACGGCGGTTCGAAAATCCAGTTCTGCCAGGCGCTGCGCGACGCCGGGGCGATCGTCAACCACACCTTCGTCGTGTTCTTCTACGGCGTGTTCCCCGGCAGCTTCGAGACCTTGGCGAGCATGGATATTACCCTCCACCATCTCTGCACCTGGTGGGACGTGCTGGAGGCCTGCCGCGAGCGGCCCTATTTCGACGAGCCCGCCTTGGCGGAGGTCCGCCGTTTCTTGGAAGACCCCGTGGCGTGGTCCGCGGCACATGGCGGGATCGCGAGCCAGGCGGAAGCGGCGGCGCGCAAAGCGGCGGTCTCCGAGTAGAACGCGAAAAACATCACAGGGAGCGACGCAACCATGAAGCTGTCACGACGGGGGCTGCTCGGCAGCGCCGCCGCCCTTTCCGCCGTCCCGCTGATCCGGCCGCGGGCACAGGAGAAACCCGTGCTCCGGATCGGCGTGCTGACCGATCTGTCCGGCACCTACCGCGACAACACCGGCCCGACCTCGGTGGCCTGCGTCCGCCAGGCGGTGGAAGAATTCAACGCGGCCAGCCACGGCTTCACCGTGGAAGTGCAGGAGGCCGATCACCAGAACAAGCCGGACGTCGCCTCGACCATCGCGCGGCAATGGTTCGATCAGGGCGTGGACGCGGTCGCCGACGTGCCCACCTCCTCGGTCGCTCTCGCCGTCTCGCAGGTGGCGAAGCAGAAAGACAAGATCATGCTCAACGCCTCGGCGGCAGCGATGGACGTCACCGGCGCGCAGTGCAGCCCCAACACCATCGTCTGGAGCTTCGATACCTACGAATCGGCCGTCTCCACCGGCGGCGCCCTGGTGAAGTCGGGCGACAAATCCTGGTTCTTCGTCACCGCCGACTACGTGTTCGGCCACTCGCTCGCCGAGCAGGCCTCCGCCGTGGTGAAGCGGCTTGGCGGCGAGGTCAAGGGCGAGATCCAGTATCCCTTCCCCGACACCACCGATTTTTCCGCTTTTCTGCAACAAGCGCAGGCGAGCGGCGCCAAGGTGCTGGGGCTCGCCAACGCCGGCACCGACACCATCAACTGCGTCAAGCAGGCGCATGAATTCGGCCTCAACCAGCGCATGAAGATCGCGCCCATGCTG
>DATIMU010000495.1:0-4126 GCA_035475015.1 Acetobacteraceae bacterium | reverse complement strand
TCGGCGAGATCGCCGCCTGGGCCGCGCCGCCGTTGCTGCCGCGCGCGACGTCGAGCCGGGCCTGGGATTGGGCGAGCTCGCCGCGCGCCTGCAGCAGATCGGCGTTGAGGCGGCTGACCTGCTCGGTGGCCAGCCCGGCTTGCACGCCCTGCACCAGCCCTTCCCGCGCGCGGTAGGTGGCGATCCGGTCCTCCCCCTCCTGCACCTCGCGGCGCAGATCGGCGACCCGGCCGCGCAGCCACTCGCTCGCCCGCTTCACCGCGTCAAACTTCGCGTCGAGCTGGCTCGTGACGTAGATGTCCATTGCCATGTCGGCGGCCAGCGCCGCGAACTCCGGGTTCTCCGTGGTGAACGAGACCTCGATCAGCCGCGTCTGCTTGAGGTTGCGCACGGTGATCGCGTTCTGCACGGCCTGGACGACGGCGCGTCGCACGGCGTCCGGCATCGGCTCGGGGAGCATGGCCGGACCAGTCCCAAACCAGTCCTGCCAAACAGACACGAGGGCGGTCCGGAGCCGGCCGGCCAGCGAGGGCGGGCGCAGCCGCCAGTTGAACTCCGGGCTGCGGTCGAGCACGAACCGCTCGGCCACGCGCCCGGCGGCGGGCAGGCTGCGGACGATCTCCGCCTGGCTCGCCATCACCGCGTCGGTGGTCGGATCGACCCGCAGGATGCTCTGCAGCTCGCGCGCGGAATACTCGCTCGGATCGTAGATCAGCGTGCCCGTCGCGGTGTAGCGAGGGGTGATCTGGCCGAGGCCGACCAGCGCCAGCAGCGGGGGCAGCACAACGGCGAGGAGGAAGGCCCATTTCCGCCGCCGCAGAATGCCGGGGACCTCGCGCGCGCGAGGTCCCCTGGCCGCTTCGGCACGCCGCGGCGCCGAGGCATGATGAGGCGGCCCGGTCGCGGCATTCGCGTCGGCAGGTCGATCCAGCATGGCCTGTCCTGCAATCGGGCAGCAGAGCACCCTGCAACCGCTCCCGCCAAATGCCGAGTACGGCTGCATTTTGTCAACCATGAGTTGCTAACCGCCGCCGCTACTCTCGGGCTGGGCTGGGTAGTCGAACCGCCGGGAAGCGGATACCAACGGCGCATGGGTCGCCCCGCCAAGCTCACCCTGGCCTTTGTGCTGACGGCAGCGTTCGCCATCTCCGGTCGCGCCGAGACCGGCCCGGCGCCTGGACCCGTCCGGGTGATCGGCAGCAACGCCGCGGGCTGCATCGCCGGCGCGGTCGAGCTGCCGCCGGAGGGACCGGGGTTCCAGGAGATCCGCTTTCGTCACAGCGTGTTCTGGGGCCACCCGCGCACCATCGCGCTGCTGGAGCTGCTCGGCCAGCGCGCCCATACGGCGGGGCTGCCCGATCTGTATATCGACGAGATTTCCACGCCGCGCGGCGGGCCGAACCCGGGCCATGCCGGCCATCAGCTCGGCCTCGAGGCCGATATCTGGCTGGATGCCGGCCCCAAGCCGGCCCTGACGCGGGAGCAGCGTCAGGAGATCGAGGTGCCGAGCGTGGTGCGCCCGGACGGCCGGGCGGTCGATCCGGCGATCTGGACCGAGGACCACGCGCGATTGCTGCGCCTCGCCGCGCTGCTGCCCGACGTGGACCGCATCTTCGTCAATCCGGCGATCAAGCAACAGCTTTGCCAGAGCACCACCGGCGACCGCTCCTGGCTGCGGCTGATCCGGCCGTGGTGGGGCCACGCGGCGCATTTCCACATCCGCTTCCGCTGCCCGGCCGGTCAGCCGGAATGCGTGCAGGGGCCGCCGCCCCCGCCCAGTGACGGCTGCGACGCGACCCTGCGCTGGTGGTTCGATCAGCTCGACCAGCCGCCCAAGCCGCCCTCCCCGCCACGCGCCCCGCCTCCCCTGCCTGCCGCGTGCCGGGCGATCATGGATGCGCCCTCGGCGCCGGCGCGGCATTGACCATTCAGAACCGGCGGCGCCTCGGCATCGCGATCGCCGGGATGATTAATTTCCTCAATCTCTACTGGGTCCAGGCGCTGCTCCCGACCTTGGCCAAGGATTTCCACGCGCCGCCCGCCAGCACCGGCCTCGCCGTGACCGCGACGCTGCTCGCGGTGTCGCTGGTGGCGCCGTTCGTCGGCGTCATCTCCGACATGCTCGGACGCAAGCGGCTGATCGTCGGCGCGACCTGGGTCCTGGTGATCCCGACCCTGCTGGCGGCCGGTTCCGCCAGCCTGCACGCGCTGGTGCTGTGGCGCTTCGCGCAGGGGCTGATGCTGCCGTTCATCTTCACCGTGGCGGTGGCCTATATCGGCGACGAGGCGCCGGGCGAGGACGGCATCAGGCTGGCCGGGACCTACTCGATGGGCACCATCTTCGGCGGTTTCGCCAGCCGGTTCGTCTCGGGCTACGCCACGGACTTCCTGGGCTGGCGCGCCTCGTTCCTGCTGCTCGCCGCGCTGACGGTCGCCTCAGCCCTGGCGGTCGGCCTGCTGCTGCCGCGCGAGGCGAATTTCCACCCGGTGCGCGGGTTGCGCACCACCGTCGACAGCTTCCGCGACCACCTGACCAACCCGCGCCTGCTGGCGATCTGCGCAGTCGGATTTTCCGTGCTGTTTTCGATCATCGCCGCGTTCACCTTCGCCAATTTCGTCCTCGCGGCACCGCCCTACGGCCTCGGCCCGGCGGCGCTCGGCTCGATTTTTGCCGTTTATCTGTTCGGCATGGTGTCGACCCCGGTCGCGACCAAGCTCGCGCTACGCTTCGGCCGGCTGCCGACCCTGGGGCTGGCGGCGGCGATGGCGGTGGGCGGGCTGATACTCACCCTGGCACCCTCGCTGTGGGCGATCATCGGCGGCCTGGCGATGCTGGCGGGCGCGGTGTTCGTCGAGCAGTCGCTGACCATCAGCTATATCGGCGTCGCCGCACAGCGAGCCAAATCAACTGCCGTCGGGCTCTACGTCACCTCGTACTATGTGGGCGGCAGCCTGGGCGGCATCCTGCCCGCCGGGCTCTGGCATTGGGCGGGTTGGCCGGGCTGCGTGGCGCTGTCCGCCGCCGTGCAAATCCTCATGCTGGCCATCGCGCTTGTGTTCTGGCGCGACCCGCCGAGCCGGGAGCCTGGGTTGCCGTAGGGCGGCTCCAGCGCCATTCTGAGAGGGACCGGCCCCAGGGAGAGGCTTTTTCCCCCGCGCGGCCGCACGCGCGTCCGGTTTTCGGGCGGACAATCGATCGGTTTGGAAGGATGCACGGCGCATGAACGCACCCGTGGACGTGCTGGGCTTGGAAAAATTCGCCGTTGGCCAGCCGGTGCCGCGCAAGGAAGACCCCAAGCTGCTGCGCGGCGAGGGCCGCTATAGCGACGACATCAACCTGCCGGGCCAGGTCTACGCGGTGATCGTGCGCAGCCGGGTCGCGCACGGCCGGCTGCTCGGGATCGACACCGAGGCGGCGCGGACCATGCCGGGGGTGCTCGGCGTCTACACCGGCGCCGACCTCGCGTCAGCCGGCTACAACCGGATGCCGACCGGCGGCGTGGTGTTCAAGAACCGCGACGGCTCGCCCATGCAGCAGCCGGCGCAGCTACCGCTCACCACCGACAAGGTCCGCTTCGTCGGCGATCCGATCGCCTTCGTGGTGGCCGAGACCATCAAAGAGGCCAAGGACGCCGCCGAGGCGGTGCTGCCCGACATCGACGCCCTCCCCGCGGTGACCACGGCGCGCGCCGCCGACGAGGCGGGGGCTCCGCTGGTGCATGACGAGGTGCCGGGCAATCTGGTGCTCGATTTCCACTACGGGGATAGCGAGGCGGTCACGGCGGCGTTTGCCCGGGCCGCGCATGTGACGAAACTGCCGATCCGCAACAGCCGCGTCGTGGTCTCGCCGATGGAGCCGCGCTCGGCGATCGGCGAATACGATGCCGCGCAGGACCACTGGACCTTGCGCCTCGGCTGCCAGGGCGTGTTCGGGATGCGCAACCTGATCCGCAACGTGCTCAACGTGCCGGTCGAGAAGGTTCGCGTGCTCACTGGCAATGTCGGCGGCTCGTTCGGCATGAAGGCGTCCTGCTACCCCGAATACGTTTGCCTGCTGCACGCCGCCCGCGCGCTGGGGCGGCCGGTGAAGTGGACCGACGAGCGCTCCGATAGTTTTCTCTCGGAC
>DATIMU010000494.1:0-4284 GCA_035475015.1 Acetobacteraceae bacterium | reverse complement strand
GCCACCAGCATCATCACGTTGGACTGCGTGAAGTAGACCGACGCGCCCGGCTCGCCGAAGGCCGTGGTCAGCTTGAACTGACCCATCGCGTCGATGCCGCCGCCCGATTCGCTCGCCACTTGCCGTCCCCGCTCTCAATCCGTCGCCGTCCGCCGATCGACGAGACGCCTAGTGTCGCGGCGCGAACACGCGCCAGACATTCAGCACCCCCGCCGCGCCTCCGAGAATGACGAACACGATGAGGAACGCCGGGCTGGTGTGCAGCCAGCGGTCCAGCCAGTAGCCGATGGCAACCGCCACGACCAATGCCGAGACCAGCTCCACTCCCACGCGCAGACCGATCCCGAGAGGGGACGGGCCGAAATCGCCCGGTTGCTTCCCGGGGTCCGGCGGGGGCTGGTCGAGCCCCTGTCTGGCGCGCGCCGTACGCAGCCGCTCCTCGAAGGAATTGTCCCCCGAAGAACCGCCCGGGCCACCTTGCTTCTCGCTCATGCTCGCTCCTGGCAAGTCGCCCTGCCGGAAGGCGTGGGCTTGCTAGCGGTGGCTCCCGGCACTGTCAAGAATGGTTGATTTTTCACTCGCGCGAAATCCGCCCGATTGGAACCCGCCCGCTTGGAAGCCACCCGACTGGCGGTGCCACAGCCGCGCGTAGGCGCCGCCCGCATCGAGCAGCGCGTCGTGCGTGCCGGTCTCGACGATGCGGCCGCCGTCGAGCACCACCAGCCGGTCCATCCGGGCGATGGTCGATAGCCGGTGCGCGATGGCGATGACGGTGCGGCCGCGCATCAGCCCGTCGAGCTGCTGCTGAATTGCCGCTTCCACCTCCGAATCGAGCGCCGACGTCGCCTCGTCGAGCACCAGGATCGGCGCGTCCTTGAGGATCACCCGGGCGATGGCGACGCGCTGGCGCTGGCCGCCCGAGAGCTTGACCCCGCGCTCGCCGACATGCGCGTCGTAGCCGCGCCGGTCGTGCCAGTCCTGCAGGCCGATGATGAAGCGGTGCGCCTCGGCCTGGCGCGCGGCCATCTCCACTTCCTCCTGGGTCGCCTCGGGCCGGCCGTAGCGGATGTTGTCGCTGATCGAACGGTGCAGCAGCGAGGTGTCTTGCGTCACCATCGCGATCCGCGCGCGCACGCTCTCCTGCGTGACCGTCGCGAGATCCTGCCCGTCGATCAGGATGCGCCCGGCCTCGGGGTCGTAGAAGCGCAAGAGCAGGTTCACCAGGGTCGACTTGCCCGCCCCGGATGGGCCGATCAGGCCGACCCGCTCCCCGGGGGCGATGGTGAGGTCGATGCCGTGCAGCACGCCGGCATCGGTGCCGTAGCCGAAGCGCAGGTGGTCGAAGCGGATCTCTCCCCGTGTCACCTTGAGCTCGGGCGCGTCCGGCCGGTCGGGCATCAGGCGCGGCAGGTCGATCGAGCGCATCCCGTCCTGCACCACGCCGATATTCTCGAAGATGTTGGTGAGGTTGGTGGCCACCCAGGCGGCGACGGAGGAAATCTGCCAGGACAGCGGCAGCGCCATCGCCACGGCGCCGACCTTGATGGTGCCGTTGCTCCACAGCCAGATGCTGACCGCGCCGGTGCCGACCACCAGGGCGGCGTTCATCACCGACAGGGTGAACGACCACAGCGTCGCCAGCCGCGTCTGCCGCCGGTATGCCGCGGTATGGTCGTCGACCGCGTCGCGCACGAACGCATCCTCGTCGCGCGCGCGGGCGAACAGCTTCACCGTCAGGATGTTGCTATAGCTGTCCACCACGCGCCCGGTGAGCGTGGAGCGCATCTCTGACATGGCGTGCGAACGCGCCCGCAGGCGCGGCACGAACACCCGCAACAGGCAGGCATACGCGACGAACCAAATCACCATCGGCACCGCCAGCCGCCAGTCCGCGGCGGCGAGCAGGCCGATGGCCGAGCCGCCGAACACCAGGATGTACCAGACCGCGTTGATCGCGCCGACCACCGTCTCGCGCAGCGCCGGGCCGGTCTGCATCACCCGTTGCGCGATGCGGCCGGCGAAGTCGTTCTGGAAGAACGTCCAGCTCTGTCGCACGACGTGCCAGTGGCTCTGCCAGCGGATCATGTTGGACAGGCCCGGATTGAGCGCCTGGTTCATGATCGCGTTGTCCGCCAGCATCGCCAGCGGACGCAGGATGACCAGCAACCCGGCCATCCCGAGCAGCACCCGCCAGTTCTCCGCCACCATGCGCGCGGGATCGCCGATGGAGACCAGCGTCACGGCGCGGCCGATGCAGACCGGCACCGCCGCGTCGAGCAGGGCGACGCCGATGCCGGCCACGAACAGCGCCGCGAACAGCCAGCGGGCCTGGCGCACATAGTGCCAGTAGAACCGCAGCACGCCACTGCCCGGCGGCGGCTCCGGCCGCGCGCCAGTGGGGTCGAGCAGGCTCTCGAGGGACCGCAGCATGATGCTGGGTTGGACCCGAGCGGGGCTTCGGTCAACTCGCCAGTCGGGCGTTCAGGACGCGACCGGCAAGGGTCCGGCGAGCCGCGCCTGCAATGCCGCGACTTGCCGGCGCAGCGTCTCGGTCTCCGCCCTGCCGTAGGCGAGCGCCGCGTCGGCGGCGAGCCGCGCCAGCATCGCCCGCTCGTCGAGCGACAGATCGGCCCCGGTGGCGTGCGGGCCGTACAGCGCGACCGCATAGCAATGCAGCCGAGTGCCGATCGGCGCCGCGACGGTGGGCGCCGCGAGTCCCGGAGGAAATCCGAGCCGCTCGGCGTCCGCGGGGTCGATCGGAAACGGCTCGCCCCGCTCGATCGCGGTAAGCGCCGCGTCGCGTGGGTCCAGCGTGTCGGCCATGTGTGCGGTCCAGCCCGCGCCGCCGCCGTGGCGGCGGAAGAGGCCATCGTGGCGGCGGAACACGGCTGCCGAGGCGAGGCCCAATGCCGCCATCGGCGCCTCGACCATCCGCGCCTCGATCGCATCGAAGCCGTCGGCGTGCAGGATGTCGCGCGAGACCGTCCGCAACGCCGCGACCTCCTGGCGAAAGGCGCGATTGAACACACGATCGGCCAGCTTCACGCCGAGCTCGTGGGCGCGTCCGGCGAGGAAGAGCAGCACGGACGCGAGGCCGATCCAGGCCCAGGTCGGCAAATGCAGGGTGTGATGGAGCTGCTCGATCTGCTGGTGCAGGAACAGCGCGGGGACGCTCAGCATCAGCCCGAAGATGGTGATGCGTCGCAGCGGGATCGACACGCCGACCACGCGCGGCCGCCGCACCACCTCGAACACGAACCAGCCGAGCACGCCGTACAGCGCATACAGCCCGGCCGGCATTTCAGCGGGAACCGCCGCGACGCTCCAGACCGAGTGCCAGAGCGTGGTGGATTGCAGGATCGCCGCCAGGATGAACGCGGGGAGGCCGATCGTGCAGCCCCAGATGATCCAGCGCATCCGCTGATAGTCTTGCGGCGGCAGGCCCCGGCGGCGGCGCAGCAGGATCAGGAGCGCGGCCAAGCCCACGGCCAAGCCGGCCAGGAGCGTCGCCCGCGACGCTATTTCGGTCCGGTAGCCGAAATTGTTAGCATAACTAAGCAACTGGAGGACCGTGAACGTTGTCGCCACCAACGGCAGGGCGAACTGCCAGCGCCGCCACTTGGCTTCGGTCCGATCGGTCGGGACCCGCAGCGCGAACAGCAGAAACCCGGCATACGCCACGCCCTGCAGGATCGCCCCGGCGAACTCCTCCGCGAGGAGCAGGATCGGCCGGTCCTGTAGCATGGCGTAGAACATGAAGTTCTGGCCGGAATTGAACCAGCAGGCGTAGAGCAGGAAGCCCCAGGTCATCCATCCGGGTCGCGTCCAGACGAGCCACGCGGCGGCAAGGACGAACAGGGTCGCGATCACCTCGTTGAGCAGCAGCACACCCTGGTCGAGCCATTTGGCTTCCGGCTGCTCGGCCGCGATCCGCACGCTGCGCGCCGGGCTTCCGTCGCGCGGCATGATGGCCAACGTCAGCACCCGGCCGGGCCGGACGAGCTGCATTCCGCCCATGCCGCCGACGGTCGCGAGCAGGTCCATGCAAGAACGCGCCGTCGGCAAGTGGCAGGCCATCGCCGGAAGGTCGAGCCGATCCCCCGGACGCAACCCGGCGCGCCAGGCGGGGGAGAGCTCGGGCGCGGCGAACGGTCCCCGGACGTCGTGGATCACGCCGTCATTGTCGACGGCGAAGCCGGCCGAGGCGAGCGGGCGGACGATGCGGTAGAGATCGGGAACGATCATCAGCAAGGCCCAGGCCACCAGCCCGACCAGCAGGATTCG
>DATIMU010000493.1:0-1796 GCA_035475015.1 Acetobacteraceae bacterium | reverse complement strand
CGAGGACATGGTGGGCGTCGTCACCGGCCTGGCCTGGACCGAGGTGGGCGGCGAGATCCTGACGATCGAGAGCGTGATGCTGCCGGGCAAGGGCAGCATCAAGAACACCGGCAAGCTCGGCGACGTGATGCAGGAGAGCGTATCGGCCGCCCTGAGCTACGTGCGCAGCCGCTCGATCCAGTTCGGCATCAAGCCGACGCTGTTCGAGAAGCGCGACATCCACGTCCACGTGCCCGAGGGCGCCACCCCGAAGGACGGCCCCTCGGCCGGCATCGCGATGGCGACCAGCATCGTCAGCGTGCTGACCGGCATCCCGATCCGCCGCGACGTGGCGATGACCGGAGAGATCACGCTGCGCGGCCGCGTGCTGCCGATCGGCGGGCTCAAGGAGAAGCTGCTTGCGGCGTTGCGCGCCGGCATCACCACGGTGTTCATCCCGAAGGAGAACGAGAAGGATCTCGCCGAGGTGCCGGACAACGTGAAGAAGCACCTCAAGCTGATCCCGGTCGCCGATGTCGACGACGTGATCGCCCAGGCGCTGGTACGCAAGCCCGAGGCGATCGAGTGGCACGAACCACCAGAGCCCGTATCACCCGCCGGCGCGGGCCAGGCCGGGGCGTCGCTGCCGCACTGAGACCGTTGTGCTCATACCACTGTAAGCAAGGCCCGCCGGACCATCCGGCGGGCCTTTTTCTTGTGACCGCTGCTTTCGTCGAGTTGACCGCGGCTCGCGTTGACCGGACAAAATCGCCCCTTCTAGTCTGCCGTGCCGGCTTTCTCGCCTGGCACCGTGCGCGGACGGAAGGACTCTCCCATGAACAAGATGGAATTGATCTCCGCCGTGGCGGAGACGGCCGATTTGCCCCGCACCCGTGCCGCCGACTTGGTGGACGTCGTGTTCGGCGCCATCGAGCAGGCGCTGCGCGACGGCGAGGACGTCCGGCTGGTCGGCTTCGGCAGCTTCGCGCGGAGCGAACGGAAGCCCGCCACCGGCATCAATCCGCGCACCGGGGAGGTATTGCGGATACCATCCTCGGTCTCGGTGCGCTTCAAGGCCGGCAAGCGATTGCGGGACGCGGTGGGCGAGCGCCCTCGAGTGGACTAGACGAATTTACCTCGCCGGCATTTCTTGCGGCGAACGTCACGACGACGCGGTAATTGTTCTGTCCAAACGTCAGTCGAGCGCGGCGCGCCGGCCCTCCCGCAGGGCGGACTTCAGTCCGCCATCCCGCACAGGCCGAGAGAACCCGCGCCGTCAGTCCCGCGAGAACGGGGGCGCCCACGGGAGCGGGATGGCGGCGGCCCATCCCCGAGCGACCCGGTGGTGCCAGCAAGACGGCGGACTGAAGTCCGCCCTACACCCCGCGGCGCCACGACGTCCCCCCACGCACCGCAACTCCGTAGGGCGGGCTTCAGTCGCCATCCCACACACATCGAGCGAACCCGCGTCGTCAGTCAGGAAACGGCGGCAAGCAAGGCGTCGGCTCCCACTGCCCGTCGACCAGGCGCAGCGGCGGGGGACCCGCGGGGCGCGCGCTCGGCGCACCCCTCGCTGGTTTGACCCGGGCCACGACGGGCGGCTTCACCCGGGGTGGCCTGGGCTTGCGCGGCCTCGGCGGCAGGCGCAGCACCGCGGGCAGCGGCCGGGGGCTCAACTTGCGCCACAATGGCCGCAGGATGCGCCCAGCCTGCGGCGAGGCGGCGAGCAGCGCCCGCATCTCGGGATCGTCGAGCAGCGCCTGCAGCATCTCGTCCAGCCCCATCCGGAACACGGTCAGCAGCACCGGCCCCGGCGG
>DATIMU010000492.1:0-4057 GCA_035475015.1 Acetobacteraceae bacterium | reverse complement strand
CCCGATCGCCAGCGAGAAGGCCGCGACGGCGCCCCAGCCGCCGGTCCAGCCGTGCAGCAGGCCGGCGAGCAGCGGGCCGGCGGAGGCGAGCAGGTAGCCGACGCTCTGCGCCATGCCGGAGAGATGCGCCGCGACGTGCGGATCGGGCGCGCGCAGCACGATCACGGTGAGCGCAATGGCGATCAGCGCGCCCTGGGCCAGCCCGAGCACCACCGCCCACAGCCAGACGGTGCCGAGCGGGGCGAACATGCAGCCCATCAGCCCGACCATGCAGAGCGCCACGCTCAGCATGTTGGCAAGACTTTGGCTGGGTCCGCGCGTGGCGAGCGCCGGGGCGACCAGCGAGGCGGCGGCCTGCGCGATCACGGAGACCGAGAGCACCAGGCCGGCGTCGACGGCGCTCAGCCCGCGATCGCGCAGGATCGGCGCCAGCCAGCCGAACACCAGGTAGGCGAGGGCCGATTGCAGCCCCATGAACAGCGTGACCTGCCAGGCCAGCCGGTCCGACCACAGCCCGCGCACGACGAAACCGGCATGGGCCTGTGCCTGGCGGCCGCGCGGCACCTGGAAGGCCCAGACCAGGGCGGCGAGCCCGGCCGGCAGCGCCCAGATCGCCAATCCGCCGCCCCAGCCGCCGAGCGCCAGGGCGAGCGGCACCGTCGCTCCGGCCGCCCCCGCCGCGCCGGCGCAGAAGGCCATCGTGTAGAGCCCGGTCATCAGCGCGACGCGTCGGGAAAAATCGCGCTTCACCAGGCCGGGCAGCAGCACGTTGATGACGCCGATCCCCGCCGTGCCGATCACCTGTCCGGCGAACAGGCCCGGCAGCCCGGTGGTGCCGCGCAGCACGAGGCCGACGGTCAGCGCGGCGAGCCCGGCCATCACCGCCCGCTCCGGCCCGAGGCGCCGTGACAGGCCGGTCGCGGCCAGCGCCGCCAGCCCGAAGCAGAGCGACGGCAAGGTCGTGAGCACGCTCGCCCCGGCGGCCGACAGCCCGGAGCTCGCGATGATGTCGCGCAGCACCGGCCCGACGCTCGACACCGCCGCGCGCAGGTTGAACGCGATCAGCACCAGGCTGGCGCCGAGCAGCCAGGCGCTCGCCGGAGGCCTCGCCAGTCGGAGACGGTCCGCTTGGGCGTCGATCGCCGGCTTGCCGTCATCCGGCATGGTTCAGCCGGGGGCGGCGCGCGGGATCAGCGTGGCCACGTCGTCCCGCCCGTCCTCGGTCAGTCCCTTGGCGACGCCGGCCCGGTCGGCAGCGTCGCGGTTCTGGCTCATCTTCCACTTGCCCTCGAGCCGCGCGATCGGCATGGCAAAGCCGACGATCGCCTTCAGCATCCCCTCGACGAACGCCGCCGGCGCGTCGGACACCGCCCAGGGCGCGGCGCGGGGCGCCTCCTCCCGCTCGGTCAGGCGGCGGACGATGTCGAGCAGCCGGGCGGGGTCGTCGAAGAACGTCACCGGCCCATAGGCGTGGATGGCGACGTAGTTCCACGTCGGCACCACCCGGCCATGCGCCTGCTTGGCGGGATACCAGGAGGGCGTGATGTAGGCGTCCGGCCCGGTGAAGATCGCCAGCGCGTCCGTCCTCGCGGCCGGATCGCGCCATTGCGGGTTGGCGCGCGCAATGTGGCCGAGCAGCGTACCGTGCGGCGCGGGCTCCGGGTCGAGCAGCATCGGGACGTGGCTGGCGACCAAGCCGTCGGCACCGACGGTGACCAGCGTGGCCAGGCCGGCGCGGCGGATCGCCTCGGCGAGGATCTCGGGCCGGTCTTCGTTGAAATGGGCGGGGACGTACATGCTGACACTCCTGCGCGGCGCACCATCGCAGGAGAGGGGGCCGCGAGGAAAGTTCTGGCACCCATGACGCGACCGCCGGTGAGGTCAGGCGTGATTGCGGCGCCGGCTCAGGAAGGCGTGACGGTCCTCCTCGCGGTCGATGTGCAGCGACAATCGCTGCCACAATTCGGGAGCCGAGCCGGCGCCGGCGGCGGCGCGCTTGACCAGCACGCGGGCGATCGGGCCGAGGTAATGGGTCAATTCCTTCTGAGCGTGTTCCAACTCCTCGGCAGGAATCGTCGCCGCCGGGGCGCTGGTGCCGGACATCGTGAGGCCGCGCCGCAGCCGCGCCAGGGCGTCGGCGCGGAAGCGGTCGCGGTCGCCCGGCTGCTCGATATTGCCCGCCAGGGAGTCGCACAGCGCCTCGACGCTGCCCGATCGCTGGATCGCGGCGCGCACCAGCAGGCGCGCGATCGGGCCGACATAGCGGGCGAGGGTGTGCTCGACCGAGCTGAGCGTCTCGATGTCGAAGCTGCCGGTCAGGCCGGCGGCGCTGGCCGGCTCCGGCGGCCCGGCGGTTCTCGCGGGCGGCGCCGAGGGCACCACAATGGTCCGGTCATCGAGGCCGCCCGCTGCCGCCTCCGGCCGCGTCGCGCTTCGCAACGCCGCCGCCATCTCGGCGGCAGTGGCGTACCTCGCGTCCGGCGACTTGGCGAGCGCGCGATCCACGACCGATTTCAGCGCCGGGGAGACGGCGACACTGCGCTCGCGCAGATCGGGCGGGTCCGCGTGCAGCAGGTTCTGGCCGATTTCGGCGAAGTTGCGCCCGGCGAAGGGCCGCTCGCCGCACAGCAATTCGTAGAGCACGGCGCCGGCCGAGAACAAATCGCTGCGCGCGTCGACCGCCAGCCCTTGGTACTGTTCGGGTGACATGTAGCTCGGCGTCCCGACCACCGATCCGTCCTGCGTGAGATCGGAGCTGTCAAATCGGGAAATGCCGAAATCCGTCACCTTCACGCGACTGCCGCCGACCAGCATGATGTTGGCCGGCTTGATGTCGCGATGCACGATGCCCATCGCGTGCGCCGCGCTGAGCGCGTCCAGCACCTGCAGCATCACGAACACGGCGTCGGCGACCTCGAACTCGGTACCGCGCTCGCGGGCCTGGCTGAGGCTGACGCCCTCGACGAATTCCATCGCGAGGAACGGATTGCCCTCGTGCATGGCGAAATCGTAGATCGCGACGATGTTGGGATGCGCGCAGCGGCCGGCGGCCTGGGCCTCGCGGCGGAAGCGGACGAGGTAGTCGGCGCGGTTCTCGCCGTCGAGCAAATCGGCGCGGATCAGCTTGATCGCGACGGGGCGGTCGATCTCGGGGTCGTGCGCCTTGTAGATCACGCCCATCGCGCCGCGCCCGAGCACCGCCTCGATGCGATAACGGCCGATCTTGTCCGGGATCGCGCTCATTCCGTGAGGCTCAGCTTTCGAGCAGCTTCAGCGCGTTCGCCAGGCTGCGCCGCATCCGGTTGAAGCTCTCGGCGAGCGAGGCGATCTCGTCGCGGCCGCGCACGGTGAATTCGGGGGCATCCATGTTGCCCAGGCTGACCTCGCTGGCGGTCGCGGAAATCCGCCGCACCGGGCGGATGATGACGTAGTGTAGCAGCAGGTTGAGCAGCACGATCATCACCAGGAACACCACCGCGAGGCCGATCATCATCGTGATGAAGGTGCGGTTGGCGCGCTCCAGCGGCACGCGCATTGGCACCGAGACGATCTGCGCGCCCACCGTGTCGCCCATCTTCCAGCCGAACCCGCCGCTGGAGCCGTAGAGGTCCACCATCGTCTGCGGCGCGGCGGCGGGGGTGGAGTGGCATTGCAGGCAGCCCTGGTCGGTGATCCGGATGGGCCGCGAATAGGAGAGGATCGGGCCGGTCGGCGTGTGGCGATGGCTGACGAACTCGGTCAATTTCGGATCGCGCCGGAACAAGTCGATGATGTCGGCCTGCCAGTCGGTCGGACGGTCGGCCGGGTTGGTCGGGTTGGTCGCCGGCTCGCGGAAGCTGTAGTCGGGGAATTGCTGTTGCAGGGCGCGAAAATTCGCCTGCGCCACCGCGAACGGAATGCTCTGCGGCAGGAAGCGGACCTTGAGCTGGTCGGCAAGCAGCGGCGCGATCTCGCGATCGGTGTAGTTGCTGATCGCGGTCGCCTGACCCATCATGATCGCCGCCTCCTGCAGCACCACGCTGCGCGCGTTGTCCTGCACCAGCCGGTAGGACAGCAC
>DATIMU010000491.1:0-3314 GCA_035475015.1 Acetobacteraceae bacterium | reverse complement strand
AGTGGTCGGGCTTCTCGAACAGCACCTGCTTGCGGATCGGCTGCATCAGCGTGCCGTCGCCGCCCTCGCCGTTGAGGCCGGTGATCGGCGCGACGCGAGTGACGATGCCGTCCTCGTCCGGCACGGGATAGAGCTCGCTCGACCAGAACCCCTCCACCAGCCCGGCGAGCAGCCGGATGCCGGCGGAGAGGCCCGCAATGCCGTCCTGGCGCACCAGCGCCTCGGTGAGCCACGCCGCGATCTCGAGATCCTTGGTCTGCTCGGAAAGCGCCTTCACGGCGATGTCGCGCACCGCGCGCCACTGCACCGACGGCTCGCCACTCGCGGCTGGGTCGTTGTTGTCGATCCGACGCTCCATCTCGCGTGCCTCGGCGCGCGCGTCGCGCAGCCGGTAGTATGGTGATTGCGGCGAGAAATCTTTTCTGAGGTCGATCCCCGCCGGGAGGTCTCCGGGGATCGGCGCCAGCAGCAGCGCGAGTTCCAGATCGTGTCCCGAGTCATCCATCAATCAGTCTTCCATCTCGCGGCGCGCGCTCATCTTTCGACGCCTTTCAACGCCGGGCATCGAAAGTTCGCTGGACAGTGCCAACGCGAAACCATAATCTCTGGTTGCTGCGGACCACAAGCCCCGGATCGTATGCCGGGCCAGGCGACGGTTGGCCTGACGGGGGACAGATGGCTGCGATCGATCTAAAATCCCTCGTCGGGCGCCTCGACGAGCACTGCCGCCGAGCACTGGAAGCCGCGGCCGGCCTGACATTGTCGCGAAGCCATTATAATGTCGAGGTCGAGCACTGGCTCGCCAAGCTGGTCGACGGCAATGGCACCGACATCCCGCTGATCCTGCGCCATTACGAGGCCGACGAGGGGCGTTTCAGGACCGACCTCAACCGCGGGCTCGACCGCCTCAAGACCGGCAACGCGCGGGCCCCCAGCCTGTCGCCCGACATCGTCGAGCTGGCCAAGCAG
Source organism: Acetobacteraceae bacterium (assembly GCA_035475015.1). Classification (GTDB taxonomy): domain Bacteria; phylum Pseudomonadota; class Alphaproteobacteria; order Acetobacterales; family Acetobacteraceae; genus JAFKFI01. The sequence goes on along the minus strand of DATIMU010000491.1, from coordinate 2,345 downwards.
GCGTGGCTGCTGGCCTCGATCGAGCACGGTCTGACGCGGCTGCGCTCCGGGCACCTGCTCTGGGCGCTGCTCGCCGACGAGACCCTGGCGCGGCGCGGCGCCGAGCTGTCGAGCCAGCTCCTCAAGATCCCGGCCGACGCGCTGAAGCGCGACATCCTGACGATCACCGCGAGCAGCAGCGAGGCGGCGTCGGTCGCGACGGCGGCCGATGGCGGGGCCGCAACCGGGGACGGCGAGCCGGCAGGCGCGCCACGTCCGGGCGGCTCGACGGCGCTCGACCAGTTCACCATCGACCTCACGGCGCGGGCGCGGGCCGGCCGCATCGACCCGATCCTCGGGCGCGATTCCGAGATCCGCCAGATCGTCGACATCCTCACCCGCCGGCGGCAGAACAACCCGATCCTCACCGGCGAGGCGGGCGTCGGCAAGACGGCGGTGGTGGAGGGTTTCGCGGTCCGCATCGCCGAGGGCGACGTGCCGCCGGCGCTCAAGGACGTGGTGGTCCGCACGCTCGACCTCGGGCTGCTGCAGGCCGGCGCGGGCGTGAAGGGCGAGTTCGAGAACCGGCTGAAATCGGTGATCGAGGAGGTCAAGGCCAGCCCCAAGCCGATCATCCTGTTCATCGACGAGGCGCACACGCTGATCGGCGCCGGCGGCGGGGCCGGGCAGAACGACGCCGCCAACCTGCTGAAGCCGGCGCTGGCGCGCGGCGAGCTGCGCACCATCGCGGCAACCACCTGGGCCGAGTACAAGAAGTATTTTGAGAAGGACGCCGCCCTCACCCGTCGCTTCCAGGTGGTCAAGGTCGAGGAGCCGAGCGAGGCCACGGCGATCGCGATGGTACGCGGGTTGGTCTCGATCCTCGAGCAGCACCACCGTATCCGCATCCTCGACGAGGCGGTGAGCGAGGCGGTGCGGCTGTCGGCGCGCTTCATCCCGAGCCGGCAGTTGCCCGACAAGGCGGTGTCGCTGATCGACACGGCCTGCGCGCGGGTCGCCATGAGCCAGGCGGCGATCCCCGCCGCGGTCGAGGATCTGCAACGGCGCATCGCCCTGATAGACACCGAGACCGGCATCCTGGAGCGCGAGGCGGCGTCCGGCGGCGATCACGCGGCGCGGATCGCCGAGCTGGCCGACGAACGCGGCCAGGCGAAGGACGCGCTCGGCACGCTGGAGCGGCGCTGGGAGCAGGAGAAGGCGATCGCGACCGAGGTCGCCGACGTCCGCAAGGCGCTGGAGGATCCGCAAGACACCACGGACAAAGACGCGCTGCGCCAAAAGCTGACCGGGCTGATGGAGCAGCTGCGCGGGCTGCAGGGCGAGCAGCCGCTGGTGTTTCCGGTGGTCGACGGGCAGGCGGTGGCGGAGATCGTCGAGGGCTGGACCGGCATTCCCGCCGGGCGGATGCGCTCGGACGAAATCAACACCGTGCTGCACCTCAAGGAGACGATGGAGCGGCGCATCGTCGGCCAGCCGCACGCGCTGGAGGCGGTGGCGCAGGCGATCCGCACCAGCCGCGCCAAGCTGACCGATCCGCGCAAGCCGATCGGCGTGTTCCTGATGGTCGGCACCTCGGGCACCGGCAAGACCGAGACGGCGCTGACCCTGGCCGACCTCCTCTACGGCGGCGAGCAGAACATGACCGTCATCAACATGAGCGAGTTCAAGGAAGAACATAAGGTCAGCCTGCTGATGGGCAGCCCGCCCGGCTACGTGGGCTACGGCGAGGGCGGCATCCTCACCGAGGCGGTGCGCCGGCGGCCCTATTCGGTGATCCTGCTCGACGAAATGGAGAAGGCCCACCCGGGCGTGCAGGACGTGTTCTTCCAGGTGTTCGACAAGGGCCAGATGAAGGACGGCGAGGGCCGCGACATCGACTTCAAGAACACCGTCGTCATCATGACCTCGAACGCCGGCTCCGACCTGATCGCCAAGCTGTTCGCCGACCCCGAGACCGCGCCGGACGCGGCGGGGCTCGCCGACGCGCTGCGGCCGGAGCTCGCGAAGCATTTCAAGCCGGCCTTCCTCGGCCGCGTAACGTTGGTGCCGTATTTCCCGCTCTCCGCCTCGGTCATCCGCCAGATCGTCGAGCTGCAGCTCGGCCGCATCCGCAGCCGGGTGTGGGACAGCTACCGCGCCGGCTTCACGTATGACGAGACGCTGGCCGACACCATCGCCGCACGCTGCACCGAGAGCAGCTCCGGCGCACGCAATGTCGAGAACATCCTGTCGCGCACGCTGCTCCCCGAATTGTCGGCGGAGGTGCTGGCGCGGCTGGCTGAAGGCGCACCGATTTCCAGTGTTGCCGTCGGAATGGATTCCACCGGATCATTCCGCTACACGCT
>DATIMU010000490.1:0-4860 GCA_035475015.1 Acetobacteraceae bacterium | reverse complement strand
GAAGTCCGCCCTACGAGGCGATGGACGTAGGGCGGACTTCAGTCCGCCACCTAGAGTCGGAAGAAACTACTTCTCGATCAGCACGTCCACCCGCCGGTTCTTCTGCCGTCCGGCCGGGTTGTCGGTGCCGTCGGGGTTCTGGTTGGGCGCTACGGGATCGTGGAAGCCCCCGCCTTTCACGTCCATGTTCGCCACGCGCACGCCGCCGTTCGCGGTCAGCCAGCTCTCCACCGAGCGGGCGCGCCGCAGCGAGAGACCCATGTTGTAGGCGTCCGTCCCGATATTGTCGGCGTTGCCGACGATGCGAAGGCCGGGCGGATGCAGCTGGTCGATGAGCTGCGCGAGCTCGGTGAGCTTGAGCGCGGCGTCGGGGCGGATCGCGGCGCTGTCGAAGTTGAACAGCACGTCGTTGGACATCTGCACCAGCGTGCCCTGCTCGGTCTGCACCGCGCCGAGTTGCTGCATGAGTTGCGGCACGCTCGGCATCTCGGTCACCTTAGCGCCGGCGCCGCCCGGCACCGCGATGCCGGCGGCGCCGACCTCGATGCCGCTGTTCGGCGCGGCACCCAACCGCTGCACCCGCCAGGCGCGATCGTTGCTGCCGGCAACCGAGACGATCGGGTCGGGGCCGGGCTCGGAAAGCACGAAGGCGACCTGATTGTCGCTGCCGGTCATCGCGATGCGCGTTCCGGGCAGGATCTCGGCGTTCACCACGTTGCCGCTGCCGCGAATCGCGATCGAGCGGCAGCCGCCGGTCAGCACGTGATGGCCACCGCTGCCGTCGATCTCCACGTCGCGCCCGGCGCAGTCGGTACTTTGCCCGACGCCGGAGCCGGCAATGACGATGGGCGGCGGACCGCCCGGGGCCGCCAGCGAGCCGCCGACCGCGACACTGCCCAACGTCCCCTGCCCCATCGGCGCGACGGGCGGCGCGACGGGCGACGGCGGCATCACGGCGGGCGCTTGCGCGGTCGGCGCCAACGGGATCGCCTGGCGCGAGCCGTCGGGCTGGGTGACGACGATCGATTGCGCCGATGTGGACGCGCTCGCGCCGCACGCCAGGATCGCCGCGCCGGCACTCATCAGAAGCAGGGGCCGTAACCGCATGGTTGTGCCTCCTTGTTGCGGCTTCGCGCAAAAGACGATTCAGCACGCACGTGGTTTCTTCCCCTGGCGGAATAGTGAGTGCCCGGCTTTCCCCCCGGCACGGATCGGTTAGGCTGACCACGACCGCACGAATGGGGGATTTCAGGCATGAGCGAGCAGCGCGTCGTGGCCAAGGGGCTGCGCTTTCCGGAGGGGCCGATCGCCATGAAGGATGGCTCGGTGATCCTGGTGGAGATCGAACGCCAGACCATAAGCCGCGTCGCGCCGGACGGCACCGTCTCGGTGGTCGCCAAGACCGGTGGCGGCCCGAACGGTCTGGCGATCGGCCCGAACGGGGCGATCTACGTATGCAACAACGGCGGCTTCCAGTGGAGCGAGGAGACCGGCTTTCTCCGGCCGGTGCTGCCGGCGCTCGACTACAAGGGCGGCCGCATCGAGCGGGTGGACCCGACGAGCGGTGAATTGCGCGTGCTCTACGACCGTTGTGGCGACTTCCGGCTGAACGGGCCGAACGACATCGTGTTCGACACGCATGGCGGGTTCTATTTCAGCGATCTCGGCAAAAGCCGCGAGCGCGACCGCGATCACGGCGCAGTCTACTACGCGACCGCCGACGGCACCCGCATCACGCAGGTCGCGGCACCGCTGTTCACGCCCAACGGCGTCGGCCTGTCGCCCGATGGAAGAACACTGTACGCCGCCGAGACCGAGACCGCCCGGCTCTGGGCGTTCGACCTCACCGCGCCCGGCGTGATCCGCAAGCACGGCTTCCCCTCCCCGCATGGCGGGCGGCTGGTGCACGGGATCGGCGGCCTGGTGCGCTTCGACAGCCTGGCGGTGGACGGCGAGGGCAACATCTGCGTCGCCACGCTGCTCACCGGCTGCATCAGCGTGATTACCCCGGACGGGCGGATGAAGCGGCAGGTGATGACCGGCGACCCGTATACCACCAACATCTGCTTCGGCGGCGCCGACCTCAGGACGGCCTACATCACACTCTCGGGACGCGGTGAACTCGTCGCGATGCCCTGGCAAGAAGCCGGGCTGCAGCTGAGCCATGAGGCCTGACGACCGCTGAAATGTGAACCGGCACTCCCGAGCAAGGCTCGGGGATGTCGGGAACAGGAGCGGCCGGCGGCGGTTGTGAACGGGGCCGGCGTCCTCGCCGGCATTGAGAAGTCGACCGAAAAGTCATGCCCGATCCTTCGCCGAGCCATCGTGTCCTGCTGGTCGAGGACGAATTCATCGTGCGTCTGACCCTGGCCGAGGCCCTGTCGAACGAGGGCTTCGACGTCGTTGAGGCGAGCAGCGGCGACGAGGCGCTCGTCGTGCTGCGGGCCGACGCGGCGATCGTGCTGCTGCTCACCGACATCCAGCTGCCCGGCTCGCTGGACGGCCTGGGGCTGGCCCGCCTGGCCCGCGAGGCGCGCCCCGAGCTGCCGACGATCTTCATGAGCGGGCGGCCGGAAATCATGGACGGCAGCGCCTCGGCGCGCGACGCCTTCATCACCAAGCCGTACCTGCCGTCCGAGGTGGCTGCCGCGGCCCGCCGGCTCACTGCGGGAACCTAGCCTCCCGTCCTCCCCGGGCATTTGGCGGGGCGGCTTCTGCGGCGGCCCCGGGCTCGGCTATGTTGCGGAGATGGGCCCTGTCCTCGTATTTCGCCTGATCCTCGTGCTGATCGCCGCGGCCGTGCTGCTCGCGCTGTTGGCGCGGCGGCTGCGCATCCCCCCGTCGGCCGCCTACGTGGTGGGCGGCATGGCGCTCGCCCTGGTGCCCGACGCGCCGCACCCAGCACTCGATCCCGACCTGATCCTCGCGCTGTTCCTGCCGCCGCTGCTGCAATCGAGCGCGTTCTTCACGGTCTGGCGGGACTTCCGGGCCCATCTGCGGCCGATCCTGCTGCTGGCGATCGGCTGTGTGGCGTTCACCACGCTAATCGTGGGCGTGGTGCTCAAGCTGCTGGTGCCCGCCCTGCCCTGGGCCGCCTGCTTCGCGCTCGGCGCCATCATCTCCCCGCCCGACGCGGTCTCGGCGGCGTCGGTGCTGGAACACCTGCGCATCCCCCGCCGGCTCAGGACCATCCTCGAGGGCGAGAGCCTGGTGAACGACGCCTCTGGGCTGGTGCTGTACCGCTTCGCGGTGGTGGCGGCGCTGACCGGCGCCTTCTCGCCGCTGCCGGCGGTGGCCACGTTCGTCTATGTCGCCGTGGCCGGGCTGGCGATCGGGTTTGCCTTCGGGCGCGCGAGCTCGTGGCTGTTCCAGCGGCTGCACGATCCCAACCTCGAGATCACCGCCAGCTTCCTGCTGGCCTGGGCGAGCTTCATGGCCGCCGAGGCGGTGGGGGCGTCCGGCGTCCTGTCCACTGTGGCTTGCGGGCTGACGATGGGCTGGTACCAGCACGTCGCCTTCAGCTCCGGCACTCGCGTCAAGGCGCGCGCCACCTGGTCGGTGACGGTGTTCGTGCTCGAGGCCCTAGTGTTCGTGCTGATCGGCCTGTCGCTGAACGGGGTGCTGGCACGGCTCGGCGCGGCCGGCGCCCTATCGCTGCTGCCGCTGGCGTTGATCATCACCGCGGCGATGACCCTCGCCCGCTTCGCCTGGGTGTTCACCGGCAGCTACCTGCCCCGGCTGCTCTCAAGCCGGATCAGGACGCGCGAGCCCTTCCCCGAGCCCGGGTCGGTACTGGTGATCGCCTGGGCCGGGATGCGTGGCGTGGTTAGCCTCGCGGTCGCGCTGGCGCTGCCCGAGAATTTTCCCGGGCGCGACCTGATCCTGTTCCTGACGTTCTTCGTCATCCTGGTCACGGTGCTGATCCAGGGCACCACGCTCGGGCCGCTGATCCGGTGGCTCGGCGTCGCCCGGCCGGCCGCCAGCGACGGCGTGCCGCCGGAGGCGCGCGCCCGCGCCGAGCTGGAACGCGCCGCGCTGCGGCTGATCGAGGAGCGCGGCAATGACGAGATCGTCGGGCCGATCGCGCGCGACCTCATTCCCGAATTCCGCGAGCGCGCCGGCCAGGCGGCGCGAACGCACGAGACCGGCGGCGCGGCGCGGGCGGAGCAGACCGCGCGTCTGTCGCTCAGGCTGGACGCGATCGAGGTCGAACGGACGCGGCTGATCGCGATGCACCGGGCCGGCGACATCCACGACGAGGTGGTCCAGATCCTCGAACAGGAGCTCGATTTCGACGAGCTCCGGCTGCGCGGCCAGATCGCCCACTGAGCATCGGCGTCATTGCGGCTGATGCCGCCTATCCTCGGACCGGCCGGGGGGCGCCTGCCGCTGCTCCGGCGGGTGCGGGGCCTGTGCCGCCGTCGGCGGATGGAAGGCCGGCGGCGCCGGCCGGGCGATCTCCGCGGGCGGCGCCGGCGGGCGGGTCGGGGCGGGCGCGGCCATCGTCGGCGGGTGACAGCTCGGCGCCGGCGGCGGTCGCACCGCGGCCTGCGGCGGCGGGACCGGGTGGGCCGGGGCGACCGGCGGATGGAAGGCCGGCGCGGGGGCGGGCTGGCGCATCTCGGGCGGCCGCGCGGGGGTAGCGATATGCTGCGGCGGCCGCGCACTCTCCGGCGGCCGGACGTTGCCGTGCGGAGGGGACGGCCGGAGGTTGGCTTGCGGCATCGCCCCGGGATGCGCCTCGACCGGCCCGCGCGGCGACGCCCCCGGAGACGCCCCCGGAGACGCCAGAGCGGGCGGATGCCCAGGCGATGCTGGACCGGGCGGATGCCCGACCGCTGGCCCTGGCCCGTGCTCGCC
>DATIMU010000489.1:0-6366 GCA_035475015.1 Acetobacteraceae bacterium | reverse complement strand
GCGGAGCGAGAGGCTGCGCGGATCGACCCGCACGCCGCCCTTGGCGCCGCCATAGGGCAGGCCGGCGAGGGCGCATTTCCAGCTCATCCACACCGCCAGCGCCGCGACCTCGCCGATGTCCACGCTGGGCGCGAAACGGGTACCGCCCTTGGTCGGGCCGAGTGTCAGGTGATGCTGCACGCGAAAGCCCATGAACACGGCGGTGCGGCCGTCATCGCGGTGGATCGGACAGGCCACCGCGATGGCGCGCTTGGGGTAGAGCAGCCGGTCGCGCTCGTCCTCGGGGATCGCCAGGTGATCGGCGATGACGTGGAACTGCTCGCGCGCCATGTCGAAGACCGGACCGCCGTAGATCATCATGCCAGTGGACCCGCGAGGTTTGTTCCTCAAACGAAGGCTGGAAGGTTGGGTTGCCCGGGCCTAGCTCGTCATCGTCGCTCGGATCTCGCCGCTGCGGGCGAGCACCGTCATCGCCACGTCGCGCCCACGCCCGCGCAACGCGACGTCGATGCGGTTGGTGCCGATCGACAGGCCGCGCAGCACGACTTCCTCAAGGAATCGCGGCAGGATCGGGCGGTCGAAGAACACCGTGGAGCTCGCCGGGTCGAAGCCGAGGCCGAGGCAGGATTGCACGAGGCTGAGCGGCGTGGCGGCGGACCAGGCCTGCGGCGCGCAGGCGACCGGGTAGAAGGTCGGGCCCTGCGAGCGGCGGCGCGGGAAGCCGCAGACCAGTTCCGGCAGGCGGCGCAGGTCGATATAGGTGCAGGCGCCGAACAGCCCCTCGAAGATGCGCGCCGCCTCCTCGCGCAACCCGTATCGCGCGAAGCCCATGCCGATGAGCGCGTTGTCGTGCGGCCATACCGAGCCGTTATGGTACGACATCGGATTGTACCGCCGCTCGGTCGAGGCCAGCGTGCGCACGCCCCAGCCGGAAAACGAGTTGCTGCTCATCAGCTCGGCCGCGACCTGCCGGGCGCGCTCCGGCGCGGCGAGTTCGGTCAACAGCAAGTGGCCGGCATTCGACGAGCGTACCAAGCACGGGCGCTTGGCGCCGTCGAGTGCCAGCGCGTAGGTGCCCAGCTCATCCGACCAGAACGCTTGCTCGATCCGCTGGCGCAGCGTCTCGGCCTGGCCGGTCAGCGCGGCGGCACGCTCCGGCATGTCGAGCGCGGCGGCGATCGCGGCGGCGGCGCGCTTGGCGCCATACACGTAAGCCTGCACCTCGCACAGCGCGATCGGACCCTCGGCGAAGCTGCCGTCGGCGTGGAACACCGAATCGTGGCTGTCCTTCCAGCCCTGGTTGGCGAGCCCCTTGTCGGTCATGCGGAAATATTCGACGAAGCCGTCGCCGTCACGGTCGCCGTAATCGTCGATCCAGCCGAGTGCGGCGTCGACGTGACGCCACAGCCGGCGCAGCACCGCGACGTCGCCGGTGCGCGCGAGATAGGCTCCCGCCAGCATGACGAAGAGCGGCGTCGCGTCGACGCTCCCGTAGTAGTGGCGGAACGGCACCTCGCCGAGTTCCGCCATCTCGCCGTGTCGCACTTCGTGCAGGATCTTGCCCGGCTCGGCATCCGCCACCGGATCGACGCGGGTGGCCTGGTGGGCCGCGAGATAGAACAGCACGCCGCGCGCGATCGCCGGGTCCATCCACAAGGTCTGCAATGCGGTAATCAGCGCGTCGCGGCCGAACGCGGTGCTGAACCAGGGAATGCCGGCATAGGGGTACGGCCCCTGCGCGGTGTCGGTGACGAGCATATAGAGGTCGGAGACCGAGCGGCGCGCGGCTTCGTTGAAGATGTCGTTCGAGGTCGCGACCGAGGCGGCGCGCGCGGCGGAGCGGCGCAGCGCGCGGCGGGCCTGCAGCATGGCCGTGAGATAGACCTCGCTCAGCCGCTCGCTCGCCACCTCCTGATCGCAGCGGATCTCGGCGAACAGCACGCAGCGCCCGGCCGCCGGCAGCGACAGCGTGAATGTCGCTTGCCGCGCGTCGAGACGGTCTGGTGTCGGCTCGAAGCGCAGCGCCGTGGTGCGCCGCCGATCATCGAGGCCGGTATAGGCGAGCTTGACGGAGTCGGCCGTGAGGTCGGCGGCGTGCGGGCTGCCGCGACGCGGACGATGCGAGCCGCGCACCTCGAACAGATCGGCGAAATCGGCGGCGAAGCGGATTTGCAGCGTCAGGCGCAGGTCGCGGTCGGAGAAGTTGCGCACCGCAAAGCGCTCATAGCAGGCGCCGTTCCACAGGAATTTCGAGCGGCGGATGTGGATCAGGTCGTGCTCGAGATCGACGCCGTTCTCGTGCAGCGCGGGGTTGGTGAGATCGCAGGTCAGCATCGCGTTGTCATCGCGCGTGCCGGAGCTCAGCAGGATCGGACGCGCCCCGGCGAACACCAGCTCGAAGCGCGACAGGTAGCGTGTGTCTCGATGATACACGCCCTCGACGAACCCCTCGCCCGCCACCACGTCGCCGTTGCGGTCGAACACGCCGAACGTATCGCCGTGCTTCAGGGTCCGCGGCCGTCGCTCCTGCAGCGAGACCTGAGCGGAAATGACGTAGTTTTCATCATAGGCGTCGGCGGCTTCGGGTGCCTGGATCAGGTTCACTGGCGCGGGATTCTCCGAAAGGACGAAGACAGGGAATTGGCGCGGAGGGCCGGACGGAGGCGCCCGGCCGCGGGAGATATGCGACCTCGCCACGGGAGTTTACACCCGGCGCGCGAGTCCCCCGCCCCGAAAACGACCGGAACTAGGCGAAGATTTCGCCCAGTGCGCGGATGGTGCGGACGGCGTGCTCATTGGGCAGGCCCGGCCAGTGCGGCCGCATGATGAAGTGCTCGATGCCGAGCATCTCGCGGTAGCGCGCGATCTCGTCCTTTACCGAGGCCTTGTCCCCGATGATGAATTTGTCACGGGCGAACTCCTCGAAGGATGGCTTCTTGCCGACATCCGCCTTTTCGAGACCCCAGGCGGCGTAGGCGCCATATTTGTATTCGAGCGCCGCGCGGCATTCCTCGAACGCCGCCTTGTGGCTGCTGCCGATGTAGCACTCGCGGGTCAGCGGCGCCTCGGTGTCGGCCGGCTTGCCCGCCGCGCGCAGTGCCTCGCGATAGACTTTCACCTGCTGCGCCACGGTGGCGATCTCGGAGGAAGGCACGATCAGCCAGCCGTCGCCGATGCGGGCGGCGCGCTGGATCGCCGCGTCCACCTGGGCGGCGAGCCAGATCGGCGGGCCGTTCTTCTGCACCGGCCGGATGCTGATGCCAGCGTTCTCGACCGAGTAGAATTTTCCCTGGAACGACACGCGCTCCTCGGTCCATAGCCGACGGATCAGCGCGATGCTCTCCCTCATCCGGGCCGCCCGCTCCTGGATCGGCACGTCAAAAGCAGAAAATTCCTCGGGGCGGTAGCCGAGACCGACGCCGAGGATCGCCCTGCCCTCGCTCAGCACGTCGAGCGTCGCCCACTCCTCCGCGACGTGCACGGGGTTGAGCAGCGGCAAGAGAAGGATGTCCATGCCGAGCGTCATGCCCTTGGTCTCGGGCACCAGGTAGCCGAGCAGCACCATCGGCTGCAGCATCTGCATCGGCGCCACGAGGTAATGGTGCGGCAGCCACAGCGACTTGAAGCCGCCGTCGCGCGCGGTGCGCACCTGGGCCAGCAGATCGGCGACCGACACGCGGGCGCCCTCCTGCCACTGGGTGTTCAGAAACAGGCCGACTTTCATCCCCGCCCCTCCATCTTGCCATCACCGTCATGCCCGGCGCAGGCCGGGCATCCACGACTTTCGGGCCACCGCGTCGAAGTCGTGGATGGTCCGCCTTCGCGGACCATGACGCAAACGAAACCCTTCAGTCCGGCAGGATCGCGACGGCGCGGGTCCATCCCGCCGAGCCGCGATGCACTTTCACCGGAAAGCACACGACCTCGAAGCCGTCCGCCGGCAGCTGCTCCAGATTGCTCAGCTTCTCGAGATGCGAGTAGCCGATCTCGCGGCCGGCGCGGTGGCCTTCCCAGAATAGGCTGGCATCGCCGGTCTCGGCGATCTTGCGCTTGGTGTGCGAGAACGGCGCGTCCCAGCTCCACCCGTCGGTGCCGACCAGGCGGACACCGCGCTCCAGCATCCACAGCGTCGCCGCCTTGCCCATGCCGCAGCCCGCATCGATGAAATCATCCTCGCCGTAGCGCGAGCCGGCGCGCGTGTTGACGACGACGATCTCCAGCGGACGCAGCGTATGGCCGATGCGCTTCAGTTCCGCCTCGATGTCGCCGGGCTGCACGACATAGCCATCCTCGAAATGGCGGAAATCGAGCTTGACCCCCGGATTGAAGCACCAATCGAGCGGCACCTCGTCGATCCGCCAGGACGGCTCGCCGCCCGGCTTGAGGCGCTCGTTCATGCGCGAGAAATAGTGGTACGGCGCATCGAGATGCGTGCCGTTATGCGTGCTGATGTTGACCCGCTCGACAGCGGCATACTCGCCCTCGGGGAACTGGTCGACGCGGATGCCCATGTACGCGGCCATCTGCGGGGCGTTCTTGTGATGATCGATATACTCGATCTGCGGCAGCATCTGCGGCGGATCGCTGGCGATGCCGGCCTTGAGGGGCACGGAGATGTCGATGAAGCGGCGTGGCATGGCGGTTCTCCTCGCTCTCTCGACCCCTCCCCCAACCCCCTCCCGCAAGGGGAGGGGGCTTTTCTTCTCCCTCTCCCCTTACGGGAGAGGGCCGGGGTGAGGGGTTCGCGTATGACTAACCCGTGAGCTCCCGCCGCACGATCGCAGCACCCTGCGCAAGTGCCATTAACTTCCCGAACGCCCGCTCCCGCGGCAAATATTTCATGCCGCAATCGGGCGCCGGGATCAGCCGCTCGGCGGGGATATGGCGCAACGCGGCGCGGATGCGCTCGGCGACCTGCTCCGCCCTCTCGATCTCCGGGGCGTGCAAATCGAGCACACCGAGCAGCACCGTCTTGCTCCCGAGCTCGCGCAGCACGCCGAGATCGAGACCCGGCTGCGCCGCCTCGATGGAAATTTGATCCGCTGCGCTGTCGGCCAGCTGTGGCAGAAACGAATAGCCGCTCGGCTTATCGTGCACCATGTCGGCGTAGCCGAAGCAGAGATGCACCACGGTCGGGCCGGGGATGCCCTGCAGCGCGCGGTCGATCACCCGCACCCCGTAGCGCCGCGCCGCCTCGGGACGCGCCTGTAGCCAGGGCTCGTCGAGCTGCAGCACGTCGGCACCCGCCGCCTTGAGGTCGCGCAGTTCCTCGTTGACGGCGACGGCGTAGTCCATCGCCATGTCGGCGTCATCGGAGTAAAAATCGTTCTGCGCCTGCTGCGCCATCGTGAACGGACCCGGCAGCGTGATCTTGATTTTCCCCGCCGTGTTGGCGCGCAGGAATGCCACGTCGCGCACCTCGACCGGATGCCGGCGGCGGATTTTGCCCGCCACGCGCGGTACGATCGTCGTGCCGCCGGTGCGGCCCATGACCTTGCCGGGCGTCTCGATGTCGATGCCGTCGAGCGCATTGGAAAAGCGATTGGAATAGCTTTCACGGCGGATTTCGCCGTCGGTGATAATGTCGATGCCGGCGCGCTCCATGTCGCGGATGGCGAGGATCGTGGCGTCGTCCTGTGCCTGCTCGCGCCACTCCTCGGGGATGCGCCAGAGATCGGCGGCGCGCACCCGCGGCACCTTGCCGGAGAGGCGCGAGCGATCCACCAGCCAGTCCGGCTGCGGATAGCTGCCCACAACGGTCGTCGGCAGCAGCGCGTGCATCCCGCGCTAATCCGCCGCCGCGACGATCTGCGCGGGGTCGGCGCCGACCCGCCCGGTGTCGTTGCCCGCCGCGCGGCCCAGGGAAAAGTCGTAGCGGATCGCGGGCAGGCCGGGGATCGGCGCGTCGGGGTCGCTGGCGTGCGGCGACACCACGAGCGAGCGCGATACGCCGAACACCGTGTCGGAATCGACGTGCTCGTCATCGGCGAGATAGAGCGCCGTGACCAGCTCGCGATGGCCCGGCGCACTGATGAGGAAGTGGATATGCGCCGGGCGATGGCCGTGCCGACGCTGCCGCCGCACCAGCTCGCCCACCGGCCCGTCGAGCGGGATCGAGTAGCCGAGCGGCCGCACTGTGCGGAAATGATAGTTTCCCGCGTCGTCGCAGCGGAATCGGCCGCGCATGTCGGCCGCCTCGCCGTTGCCGAGCTGCAGGTCGTAGGCGCCCTTCTCGTCGGTCTGCCACACGTCGACCGTCGCGCCGGCGAGCGGCTGGCCCGCCGCGTCCGTCACCTGGCCATACATCACGATCTCGCCGCCGTGCGGCGCCTGCACGATGGATTGGCCGAGCTGATACTCGGGCGC
>DATIMU010000488.1:0-1977 GCA_035475015.1 Acetobacteraceae bacterium | reverse complement strand
CCAGCTCGATCTTCCCCGCTTTCCACAACTGCTCGAAGGTCGACAGCTCCTTGCCGCGTCCGCGGGCCGCCGAGCAGATCACGCGGCGCACCTGCCCGCTCTCGATCAGTTCTTGCGTGCACGACAGCGGGTGCGTCGCCGAGTTGGCAACCAGCGTGAGATCGCGCGCGCCCTGCTCGCGCAAGGCATGGATCAGCACGTTGGCAAACCCCGCGCCGCCGAAACCGGAGAGCATCACGGTCGATCCGTCCCGCACGCCGGCCAATGCCTCGGCGGCGGTTGCCACGCGCTTGTCGATCGCCATGCTTTGTCCCGTTCCCCGTCTGGTGCGAAACTCTAGCCGGCGAACGATGCCGGTCAAGCAGAGGGAACCCGCCGCATGATGACGCTGCACTGGTCGCCGCGCTCGCCCTATGTGCGCAAGGTGATGATCGCCGCGCACGAGGTCGGGCTCACGGAGCGCATCCATACGGTGCGCACCACCGTCGCCGCGACCCAGCCGCACGCCGAGCTCATGCGGATCAACCCGCAGAGCCGGCTGCCCACCCTGGAAGCCGAGGACGGCACGGTGGTCTACGACTCGCCCGTGGTCTGCGAGTATCTCGACAGCCTGCATGACGGGCCGAAGCTGATCCCGGCCGCGTTCCCCGAGCGGCTGGTCACGCTGCGGCGCCAGGCGCTCGGCGACGGGATGCTCGATACGTTGCTGATGTGGCTCGGCGAGCGCTTCCGCCCCGCCGAGAAGCAATCCGCGCCGCATATCGCCGCCTGGCGGGTCAAGACGCAGGCGTCGGTCGACGCGCTGGAGCGGGAGGCGCCGGCGCTCGCCGCGTCGCGCTTCGACCTCGGGCACATAGCACTCGGCGTCGCGCTCTCCTATCTCGATTTCCGCTTCCCCGACGAAAGCTGGCGAGAGGGACATCCACGCCTCGCCGAGTGGCACGCGAGCTTCGACGCGCGCCCGTCGGTGCGGGCCAATGCGCCGGTGGATGATCTTTAGGGTGCGCAGCCTTTTGTGCTACCCGGTGCCGCAGTTGCCCCAGCAAACCACACGGAACACGCGCGTGATCCAGCTCGACTTCCCCGCCCTCAAATCCACGCCGGTCAACCCGGACCCGTTCCCGTACGTGGTGGTGCCGAACTTCGTGCCGCCGGCGGCGCTGGCCGAGGTGGTGCGGGACTTGCCGCCGATCGCCAAGGGCGGCTCCTTCCCGCCCGATGCCATCCGGCTCGGCCCTCGGGCCCAGGCGCTGATGACGGCGCTGGAAGGCCCCGAGATGCGCGCCGCCATCGCCGAGCGGTTCTCGCTGGACCTCGGCGATGCGCCCACCATGCTCACGCTGCGCGGCCGGACGCGGGACAAGGACGGGCGCATCCATTGCGATTCGACCGCCAAGCGCGTCACGGTGCTGCTGTATCTGAACCCGGAAGGCGACGCCTTCGCCGAGCACCAAGGCTGCCTCCGGCTGCTGCGCGGCCCGCGCGATCTCGAGGATTTCGCCGTCGAGGTGCCGCCGGTGAACGGCACGCTGCTGGTGTTTCCCAACAGCCCGGCTAGCTGGCACGGCCACAAGCAGTTCGTCGGCCAGCGCTACAGCGTGCAGCTCAACTACATGACCACCGACCAGCAGGCACGCTCCGAGCTGCGTCGCCACCGCGTCTCGGCCTTCGTGAAGCGGCTGACCCGGGCGGCTTGAGAGGCGGAATGAATTCCGCCCTACGCGATCCCGTAGGGCGGACTTCAGTCCGCCACTTGATCACACGGTTTTCAGGAACTCCGCGAGCTTGACCACGGCCGTCGACTTGTCGGTCTGATCCAGCGCGGCGAGCTCGGCGGCCAGGCGGTCCATCGCCGATTCGTAGATCTGCCGCTCCGAAAAGCTCTGGTCCGGCTGGCCGGCGTTGCGGTGCAGGTCGCGCACCACCTCGGCGATCGCCAGCGGGTCGCCGGAGTTGATCTTGGCCTCGTATTCCTGC
>DATIMU010000487.1:0-1766 GCA_035475015.1 Acetobacteraceae bacterium | reverse complement strand
AGGTCGGCGGCAAGATGCCCTCGCCGTTGCAGAGGAAGCAGCCGCTCTATACCGCGAGCTCGCCGGCCATCGCCCCGATATGTTCCAGCACTTTCTCGCCTTTTCGCTTGATGCGCTTGCGGATCGCCACGAGGCCATTGGGCAAGTGGAGCACGCACTTGAGGCGAATGCCGAGGCGATTACTATCCTTCGTGAACCGTTCCTTCGATATCCGGCAGCGTTCGCGCCGCGAATGGGACCGATGATGCGGCAATATTGGGAACGATCGGAGCAGCTTGGGCGAGAGCCCGACGTGCAGCTCCTTTTGCCCTCCTTGAAGCGCTTCAAAAGCTACAATCCGAGGGGAACCTTGAATGACCGTCGAGCCCACCATCCTCGCCGAGGCATCCGCCGCAGTCGGCTTTCTCGCACCCTATCTCGTGGAAGCCGGCAAGGGCGCGGCGAAGAAGGTGGGGGAGAATAGTGTCACGGGTGCGGGCAAGCTGCTCGGCTGGATGCGGGGCAAGCTGAGCGGGCGGGGCAAGGAGGCGTTGGACAATCTGGAGAACAACCCGGAGTCGGACGACAACCAGGCCGATCTGCGCAAGCAGCTGGTGAAGCTGCTGGAGACCGAGCCCGGTCTGCGCGACGAATTGCGGTCCTTGCTGCCGGCGGGAGTGCAGGTGGACAGATCCATTCGCCAGAGCGTACAGGGCACGGAGGCCACGGGCATCGCGATCACAGGCGACAGTAATACCGTGAACCGTTAGGCGCGACGCTCCCTACTGCACCAGCGCCTGACTCCGCACCAGCCGCGCGTAGAGCCCGTCCTCCTCCAGCAATGCCGCGTGGGTGCCCTGCTCCACCGCGCGGCCGTCGGCGAGCACCACCACGAGATCGGCGTCGCGCACCGTCGAGAGGCGGTGGGCGACGACGATCGTGGTGCGGCCGGCGCGCAGGTGGGACAAGGCGAGCTGCACCGCGACCTCGCTCTCCGCGTCCAGCGCGCTGGTGGCCTCGTCGAGCAGCAGGATGCGCGGGTTGCGCAGCAACGCACGGGCCAACGCGACACGCTGGCGCTGGCCGCCCGAGAGGCGCTGGCCGCCGGGGCCGACCGGGGTTTCGTAGCCCAGCGGCAGGGCGGCGATGAAATCGGCGGCGGCGGCGGCGCTGGCGGCGGCTTCGATCTCCGCTTCGGTGGCATCGGGGCGGCCCATGCGGATGTTGGCGGCGACCGTATCGTCGAACAGCAAGGTGTCCTGGCCGACATAGGCGATGGCGTCGCGCAGGCTCGCCAGCGTCACCGCGCGCACATCCGCCCCGTCGATCGCCACCGTGCCCGAGGCGACGTCGTGCAGGCGGGGGATCAGCGAGAGGGCCGTGGACTTGCCGGCGCCCGAGGGGCCGACCAGGGCGACGGTGGTGCCGGGCTCGGCCGCGAAGCTCAGGCCGTGCAGCCCGGCGCGGCCGTCCGGGTAGATGAAGCGCACGTCGGAAAACCGTACATGCCCGCGCCCCGAAGGCAGCGGCGCGGCGTTGGGCGCCTCGCGGATATGCGGGCGCTCGTCGACCACGGTGAAGACGCGGACGAGGCCCGCCAGCCCCTCCTGGATCGCAGCGTTGAGCGAGCCGAGGGCGCGCAGCGGGCGGGAGGCGATCAGCAGGGCGGCGACGAACCCGGTGAAATTGCCGATCGTGTTGCTGCCGACGGCGGCGCGCCAGCCGGCGAAGCCGATCACGGCGGCCACTGCGGCGCCGCCCAGCACCTCCAGCACCGGATCGACCCG
>DATIMU010000486.1:0-4567 GCA_035475015.1 Acetobacteraceae bacterium | reverse complement strand
CGACACCGCCTTGCCATTCTGCCACTGGCTGTCGCCGGGCCGGCGAAATGCTTACGCGGCGGCCTGCGGTCGGGCCGAACGGCAGCACAACAATCGATTCTGGTCTCCCTGGAAGCTGCGAGCTGCCCTTGAGGGGTTTCGGCAAGTGTCCGAATTCCTCACATTTCCAACATTCGCGCACTACCTCGACGTCCGGACTCGGTTCCGATCGCCCCGAAGCCGGCCGGCCCTCTCGACCGTCGAGCTTGGCTACTACAGGGCCGTTGCCCGCCTGGGCAAGCTCTCTTGGCCCTTCCTTCCAAGCCTCGCGGCGACCTTCGAACGGCAAGCCGATCCCCGCTGAGGCGCACCACGTCGGCTCAACCGAGCGCGTCGTCCACCGAACGGATCACGTGGCGCAGTTCGCCAATTCGCCGCGTCACGCCGATGCGGTCGAGGAATTCGAGGACCTGGATGGCGAGGTTGCGGCCGATCCCCGTTTCAGAGGCGAACTGGCCGGCGGCGAAGCCGCCCTCCTCGGCGGCCGCCGCCAGCGCCTCGGCGATCCCGGCGAGGCTGGCGATGGTTTCGGGTGGAAAGAAGCGATTGGGCGCCACCCGCAGGACGAGCCCGAACGCCTCGAAGCGCATGAGGCTCCGTTCCATCTCGTCCGGCACTCGATCGAACAGCGCGGCGAGCTCGCGCACCCGAGGCGGGCGCAGGCCGGATCGCGCCAGGATCGGCGCGACGCGCGACCACAGGATCTCGTCCTGCTCGGCGAGATGCGGCGCGTGTCCCGCGAGGCGCAGCGCGGCACCCGCGCGTAGCACGGCGCCCGACGCGACGAGATCGGCGATGACCGCCTCGACCACGGAGCGATCGGCGCGGGCTTTCAGGGCTTGCGCCAGCGCGGCCTTGCCGGGGCCACCGGAGGCCGGCTCGCGTCGATGCCACTCCGCCAGGGTGTCGAGCGTTGCGCGGCACAACGTACCGTAGGTCGCGTCCGACACCAGCACGACGCCACCCGGACGGCCGATCCGGCGCACCGCGCCGGGATCGAGGCCGGCCGGATCGAGATTGCGCGCGCGTGCGAAACCCCGCAGGTGGACGCAGCCTTCGACGCCGAGCAGGGCGCGCAAGGCGGCCGTCGGATCGACTTCGTCGAGGGCGCGCAGCACCGGGAGGCGCGCCGCACGCGGGATGTGGTGGGCCGGCGGGAACGGATCGACGACGCGGCCGCCGGCGAGCGTGCGACGGGCGGCGTGATCGCGGATCACCACGCGGTCGCCGTGCAGCACGGCCGCTTCGCGATCGAGCGCGATCCGCACGAAACCGCCCTCCGCGGCGATCGCGTCGCTCAACAAGGTCAGGCGACCGGCGATGTCCGCCGTTCCGAGATGCACGTGCACCGGCAGACCCGGCCGAAGCGCGGCGTCGCCCCAGGGTCGCACATGCGCGTCAAGGCGTCGCGTGGGCGCGTGCAGATCGGGTGCCACGATCCAGTCGCCCCGCTGCACCTGCGCGCGATCGAGCCGTGCGCCGGTGATGGCGAGCGCGCACCGCTCTCCGGCCCGCGCTTCGTCGCTATCGCGGTCCTGCGCGTGGATGCTGCGCACGCGAAGCTGGGTGCCGCGCGGCGTCAGCAGCAGCAGGTCGCCGACTTGCGCCCGGCCGGCGGCCACGGTGCCGGTGACAATGGTGCCGGCGCCCGGCAAGCTGAAGCAGCGGTCGATGGCGAGGCGGAAGCCCGCGCCAGCCGGGCGGGCAACGCGGTGGCGCGCGCGGGCGGCGAGATGTGCCTGCAAGGCGGCGATTCCGTCGCCGGTCTCGCTGGAGACGGACAGCACCGAAACCTCCGGAAAGCCGCTGGCCGCCGCCAGCTCGCGCATCCTCTCGCCGACCTCGGCGACGCGCGCCGGAGGTACGCGGTCGGTCTTTGATATCGCGACGCTGAGCTCGGCGACGCCGATCAGGTCGAGGATGGCGAGATGCTCCCTTGTCTGCGGCATCGGCCCGTCATCGGCGGCGACCACCAGCAGCGCGCTGTCGATCCCCATGACGCCGGCCAGCATGGTGCGCAGGAAACGCTCGTGCCCGGGGACGTCGACGAAGCCGATCCGGGTTCCGTCCGGCAGGGTGGCGTAGGCGAAGCCGAGCTCGATCGTGAGGCCCCGTCGCTTCTCCTCGGGCAGCCGGTCGGTGTCGACGCCGGTCAGCCGGCGGACCAAGGACGTCTTGCCGTGATCGACGTGCCCGGCGGTCGCCACGATCATTGGGGCGACGATCATCGGGGCGATTGCGGTTGCGGCGGACGCGGGCAAGTGTTTGCCTCTGCTGTCGGCACAGTGTCGGTGCGCGGCCAACGAGCCGTCAAGCGGCGCCTGGAGAGGGAACGTGATGGACCAGTCGGACGAAGTTGATTTCGTGATCGTGGGCGCGGGCTCCGCCGGCTGCGTGCTCGCCAACCGGCTCTCGGCCGACCCCAAGAACCGCGTGCTGCTGCTGGAGGCCGGCGGCAAGGACCGCGACCCGTGGATTCACATCCCGGCCGGGTTCTACCGCAACATCTACAATCCCAAGGTCGCCTGGCATTTCGAGACCGAGCCGGTGCCGGAGATGAACAACCGGCGCATCCCCTGGCCGCGCGGCAAAGTGCTCGGCGGGTCGAGCTCGATAAACGGGCTGATCTACATTCGCGGCCAGCGCGAGGATTTCGACCTGTGGCGCCAGATGGGCAACGCCGGATGGTCGTTCGACGACGTGCTGCCGTATTTCCGCCGCGCGGAGAATCAGGAGCGCGGCGCGGACGGCTATCACGGCACCGGCGGGCCACTCGACGTCTCCGACCTGCGCTCCGAGCATGAGCTGCACGACGCCTTCATCGCGGCGGCGCGCGAGGCCGGCTACAAGCTCAACCGTGATTTCAACGGTCCGGATCAGGAGGGCGTGGGTCCGCTGCAGCTCACCGTGCGCAAGGGGCGGCGGGCCAGCACCGCGCGGGGCTATCTGCGCCCGGCGCTGAAGCGACCGAATTTGCGCGTGGAAATCCGCGCGCTGGCGCATCGCGTGCTGATGGACGGCCGACGCGCAACCGGCGTGGAATTCAGCCAGAACGGCGTGTTGCGGCAAGTGCGCGTGCGGCGCGAGGTGCTGCTGTGCGGCGGCTCGATCAACTCGCCGCAATTGCTGCAGCTATCGGGAATCGGTCCTGGCGCGCTGCTGCGGGAGCACGGCGTCGAGGTGGCGCACGATCTGCCGGGGGTCGGGGCGAACTTGCAGGACCATATCGGCGGGCGGGTGATCTACCGCGCGAAGAACGCCAACACGATCAACGAGATTTCCCATAGCTGGCGGCTCAAGGTGCTGGCCGGACTGCAATACTTCCTCGCCCGGCGCGGCGTGCTGATGATGGGCGCGGGGCCGATCGGGATGTTCGTCAAGACGCGCCCCGAGGTCGCCTCGCCCGACGTGCAGTACCAGTTCCTCGCCGGCAGCTCGAACAAGGCGGGCGACCCGATGCACACATTCCCCGGTTGCACGCTGGTCGCCATTCCGTGCCGGCCGGAGAGCCGCGGCTGGCTGCGCATCCAGTCGCCCGACCCGGCGCAACCGCCGGCGATCCAGCCGAACTATCTCGCGACGCAGGCGGATAAGGACACCATCGTCGCGGGCATGAAGATCGCGCGCGGCATCTTTCACACCAACGCGATGCGCGCCTACCTCACCGACGAGGTGATGCCCGGCCCGGACGCCCGCACCGACGAGGACTGGCTGAACCACGTCCGCGCCACCGCCGGCACGACATTCCATCCCACCAGCACCTGCATGATGGGGCCGCAGGCGAACGCCGTGGTTGACAGCGATCTGCGGGTGCGCGGCACCGAGCGGCTGCGCGTGATCGATGCCTCGATCATGCCCACGGTGGTGTCGGGCAACACCAACGCGACCGTCATCATGATCGGCGAGAAGGGGGCGGACGCGATCTTGCGGGCGGCTTAGGTTCCCCTCACCCCGGCCCTCTCCCCCAAGCTGGGAGAGAGGGAGAAGATTAGCCGGCGCGCTTGACCGACAATGTCGGTGGCGTGCGGAGGGTCTGGAAGATCACACAGTAGCGCTCCGTGGTTTCGATCATCTTCTGCAGCTTGGCGTCGTCCGCGTCGGCGTCGATCTCGAAGGTGAGGCTGATGTCGGTGATGCCGACCGGCACGGTGCGGTCGATGCCGAGCGTGCCGCGCACGTCCCACACGCCGTCGGCGATCACCCGGCCACGGCGGATTTCCACCCCGTAGGCGGTCGCCACCGCGCGCAAGGTGACACCGGCGCAGGCCGCGAGGGCTTGCAGCAGCATGTCGGCCGAGCAGGCGAGCTTGCCTGTGCCACCTGCTGATTCGTGCAGGCCCGCGGTGACGCTGCCGTGCCAGGACGGTACCGTGCAAGCGATCTCGATGGGATCGAGCGAGGCCTCGGCGCGGGCGGGAATGCGCGCTGCATCGGGCATCTCGCGGTATTGCTGCTTCAGCGGCGCCTGCACGGCGCGCAGTTGCTCGGCGTTCATGGACGCTCCTTTCCGGTCGTTCCGTTCATTGAA
>DATIMU010000485.1:0-2215 GCA_035475015.1 Acetobacteraceae bacterium | reverse complement strand
GGCAACACCGCCCTCCAGCGCCGCGACCCGCTGCTCCAGCGCGTCCACCGTCGGGTTCATGATGCGGGTGTAGATGTTGCCGAGTTCCTTCAGCGCGAACAGGTTGGCCGCCTGCTCGGTGCTGTCGAACTGAAATGAGGTTGTCTGATAGATCGGCACCGCCACCGAATGCGTCGCGCTGTCGCGCCGCCAGCCCGCGTGGAGGGCCAGCGTCTCGGGATGCTTGGACGTCATGAACTACGCTCCGTGCCCGTTGGTTCGATTGATTGCGGAGATGTGGGGGTATATTAGAGGCCGTCGGATGTCCAGTCAGGCGGCCTCGTTGCCGCGCTGCTTGGCCAGCACCCCGTGCGCCCGGCTCAGGGCGGCGGCGATCTGCTCGGCGGGCAGCGCGCCCGAGAACAGGCCGTAGCCGTCGAGGAAGAACGAGGGGACGCCGTTGACGCCGGCTTCGCGCGCCACCCGATCGGCGTCGCGCACTTCGAGCTCCAGCTCCTCGCCGGCGAGGAAGCCCAGCACCGCGTCCCGCTGCATCCCGGCCGCCGCCGCGCAGTCAGCCAAGAGCTGCCGATCCCCGAGATCGCCGCCCTCGGTGAAATAGGCGCGGAACACGGCTTCCATCACGGCGTCCTGCACGCCCGCCTCTCCCGCCAGCCAGACCAGCCGGTGCGCGTCCACCGTGTTCGGCGTCCGCTGCAGGCGATCGAGGTGGAAGGTGAGCCCGACCGCCGAGGCGGCCTCCGCGACGCGGGCGTCAAGTTCCTGCGAGCGCTCCCAGCTGCCGAACTTGGCCATGCGATAGGCACGGCGGTCCACGCCCTCGCGCGGCATCTCGGGATTGAGCTGGAACGGGTTCCAGTGAACGCTGAAGCGCAGGCCCTCTTGCGCCAGGATGGGCAGCGCGCGTTCGAGCTGGCGCTTGCCGATGTAGCACCACGGGCAGATCGCGTCCGAGACGATGTCGAGCCTGCCCTGGTACATGATGCCGTTCTCGGGGCCGTCCTGGGTCCTGTCGTCCATCGCTCCCTCCGACTTCCTGTGGACAGGAAGGATGGGGGCGACGAAGCTCCGAATCCAGCACAAACGGGAACATTCGGCCCGGCGGGCCGGAAGGGAGTGGATTGGGATGCGGCGGAGAGCAGTTCTAGCCGGGTTGGGAGCGGGTGCGGCGCTGATCGGCGCCCGCTCGCCCGGACGCGCGGCGACCCCGATGGACCTCAGCCCGCTCTTGCCGGACGGCACCCGCGCCGAGGCGATCATGGACGCGCTGCCGGGCAAGCAGCCGCTCATCAAGCTGGCCTACCGGCCGCCGAACTACGAAACCCCGATCGACGCCTTCGCCGAGGCGATCACGCCGAACGACCGCTTCTTCGTGCGCTACCATCTGACCGGCATCCCCGATGTCGCCGATCTGGAGAAGGCCTGGTCGGTCAAGATCGGCGGCGACGCGGCCGGCCAGCCGCTCTCGCTGAGTCTCGACGAGCTGCAACGGCAATTCCCGGTGGTCGAGGTCGAGGCGGTGAATCAGTGCTCCGGTTGCCGGCGCGGCCTGTTCTCGCCGCATGTGCCGGGGGTCCAGTGGGGCTACGGCGCGATGGGCAGCGCGGTGTGGCGTGGCGTGCGGCTCAAGGATGTGCTGGCGCGCGCCGGGGTGCGGGCCGGGGCCGTGGAGGTGGCGTTCGGCGGCGCCGACGGGCCGGTGATGGAGGGCACGCCGGATTTCGCCAAGAGCCTGCCGCTCGAGAAGGCGATGGACGAGAGTACGATCATTGCCTTCGCGATGAACGGCACCAAGCTGCCGCACCTCAACGGCCTGCCGATCCGCCTGATCGTGCCGGGCTGGACCGGGACATACTGGATGAAGCACCTCGACGAGCTGGAGATCCGAACCAAGCCGTTTGACGGCTTCTGGATGCAGAAATCCTATCGCGTGCCGAAGGGGATGTTCGCCGTCGACCTGCCGTTCGCCACGCAGGCGGAGGCGACCACGGTGCCGATCACCGAGATGGTGGTGAACTCGGTGATCGGCAACATCCCCGACGGCTCCCGCCAGCCCGCCGCCGGATTCGCGATCCAGGGGGTCGCCTGGGACCGCGGCCACGGGATCAAGCAGGTCGAGGTCTCGACCGACGGCGGCGCCAGCTGGAAGCCCGCGAGCTTGCGTGACGACCACGGCAAATACGCCTTCCGGGCGTGGCGGTTCGACACCGGAAAG
>DATIMU010000484.1:0-12215 GCA_035475015.1 Acetobacteraceae bacterium | reverse complement strand
CGGGCACGCGCCGGACGCGCTGCTCGGGCTGGCCAACGCGCTGACCGGGATCGGCGAGAAGCGCGCCGCCTGCGAGACGCTCGGCAAGCTCGCCAGCGAGTTTCCGCGCAGTAGCGAGGCGCGGGAGGGTGCGCCCGGCGTGCGGCAGCGGGCGGGGTGCCACTGAGCCTGCCGGCGCGGCCGATCGACGCTGCCGCGTTCGCCGCGTGCATGGCCCCGCTCGGGCCCTTCGAGCCCGCGCCACGTCTGGCACTCGCGGTCTCCGGTGGCGCCGACAGCCTGGCGATGGCGGTTCTGGCCCAGGCGTGGGCGGCGGGGCGGGGCGGCTCGGTGCTCGCCCTGGTGGTTGATCACGGATTGCGGCCCGCTTCCGCGCGGGAGGTCTCGCTCACGCGCGAGCGGCTCGCGACGCGCGGCATTCCGGTCCACGCGATGCGCCTCGACATCCCGCCCGGGCCGGCCCTGTCGGCGCGGGCGCGCGCTGCCCGCTATGCGGCTTTGGCGGAGGCGTGCGCGGGGCGCGGCATCGTGCACCTGCTGCTCGGCCATCACGCGGCGGACCAGGCCGAGACCCTGCTGATCCGCGCGCTCTCCGCCAGCGGCCAGGCGGGCCTCGCGGGCATGGCGGCGCTACGCGAGACCGACCGCCTCCGCTTGCTGCGGCCGCTGCTGACGATCCCGCCGGTGCGTCTGCGCGCCACCTTGCGCGAGCTGGGGCTCGACTGGGTCGAGGACCCAAGCAATGCCGACCCGTACGCGCTGCGCGCCCGGCTGCGGCATCTGCGGGCGGACCGGGATGGCGCGGGGCCGGCAACCGGGGCGCTGGCCGCCGCCGCGTCGGCCGTCGGCGCCACGCGGCGGGCGCGCGACGAAGGCGTGGCCGCGTTCCTTGGGGCATCCGCCACGCTGCGGCCGGAGGGCTTCGCGGTGCTGCGGCAGGGACCGGTTCCGGCAGCGGCGCTTGCCGCGCTGATCCAGGCGGTCTCGGGCGCGCCGTTCCCGCCGCGCTCGGCCTCGGTGGCGGCGTTGGCCCGCGATCCGCGCCCGGCGACGCTCGCGGGGGTACGCCTGCTCGCCGCGGGACGGCTTGGTGCAGGGTTATTGCTGGTTCGCGAGGAGGCGGCCATCGCCCCGCCGGTCCCGGCCGAGACGGCGCGATGGCACGGCGCGCCGTGGGACCGCCGTTTCCGTCTGGCCCGCGGCGCGGCGCCGCCGGCCGGCCTCTCGCTGGGCGCGCTGGGCGACGCGGCGGCGGGGCTGCGCCAGCGCTCCGGGCTGCCCTCGGCTGTGCTGCGGACGCTGCCCGCGCTGCGCCGGGAGGAAACGCTGTTCGCGGTACCTCATCTTGGTTATCCTGACGCCCAACGATGTGCGTCGGTCCCCTTGGTGCCCGGCCCGGCCCAGCCTGCCGCCTGCGCGCCCTTTCTGGCCGCGTGACGGGTTTTGGCGGCTTGACCGGCAATGGGGATGCAGGAACCGTCCGGACAACCTATGTTTGACGCATCGCGCCCGTCATTGACTGTTTGTTGAGCGGGCGAGCACCAAGTTTGACCCTGAAGGACCGGACGGACCCCCGGACGTGAGCGAACCGACCCCCACGCGAACTGACCCATGAGCCAACTGACATGAGCAATTTCGGCCGAAACCTCGCGCTCTGGGTCATCATCGCCCTGCTGCTCGTGGTCCTCTTCAACCTGTTCCAGCCGGGGGTGACGCACAACGCGGCCACCCAGGTCGCGTATTCCGACTTCATCAGCGAGGTGAATGGCGGAAAGGTGCGCGACGTCGTGATCCAGGGTCGCACCGTCTCCGGCCAGCTCACCGATGGTCGCACCTTCCAGACCTACACGCCGGAGGACCCCTCGCTGGTGCAGCGCCTCACCGACAAGGGCGTGCGGGTGATCGCGAAGCCCGAGGAGAGCGACAACCCGCTGCTGCACATCCTGCTCTCCTGGTTCCCGATGCTGCTGCTGATCGGCGTCTGGGTGTTCTTCATGCGCCAGATGCAGGCCGGCGGCGGCCGGGCGATGGGCTTCGGCAAGTCGCGCGCGCGGATGCTCACCGAGAAGCAGGGGCGCGTGACGTTCGATGATGTCGCGGGCATCGACGAGGCCAAGGGCGAACTGCAGGAGATCGTCGAGTTCCTCAAGGACCCGCAGAAATTCCAGCGCCTCGGTGGCAAGATCCCCAAGGGCGTGCTGCTGGTCGGCCCGCCGGGCACCGGCAAGACGTTGCTCGCGCGTGCCATCGCCGGCGAGGCGAACGTGCCGTTCTTCACCATCTCGGGCTCGGATTTCGTGGAGATGTTCGTCGGCGTCGGCGCCTCGCGGGTGCGCGACATGTTCGAGCAGGGCAAGAAGAACGCCCCTTGCATCATCTTCATCGACGAGATCGACGCGGTCGGCCGGCATCGCGGCGCCGGCCTTGGCGGCGGCAATGACGAACGCGAGCAGACGCTGAATCAGATGCTCGTGGAGATGGACGGCTTCGAGAGCAACGAGGGCGTCATCCTCATTGCGGCCACCAACCGGCCCGACGTGCTCGACCCCGCCCTGCTGCGCCCCGGCCGGTTCGACCGCCAGGTGGTGGTGCCGAACCCGGACTTGAACGGCCGCGAGAAGATCCTGCGCGTGCATATGCGTAAGGTGCCGCTGGCCTCCGACGTCGATCCCAAGGTGATCGCGCGCGGCACGCCGGGCTTCTCCGGCGCCGATCTCGCCAATCTGGTGAACGAGGCGGCGCTGCTGGCGGCACGGCTCGGCAAGCGCGTGGTGGCGATGGCGGAGTTCGAGAACGCCAAGGACAAGGTGCTGATGGGCACCGAGCGCCGCTCGCTGGTGATGAGCGAGGCGGAGAAGCGGATGACCGCCTACCACGAATCGGGTCACGCGCTGTGCGCCATGCACGAGCCGGAGTGCGATCCGGTGCACAAGGCGACGATCATCCCGCGTGGCCGCGCGCTCGGACTGGTGATGAGTCTGCCGGAGGGCGACCGCTACTCCAAGAGCAAGTCCAAGCTGCTGTCGGAATTGACGATGGCGATGGGCGGCCGCGCGGCCGAAGAGATCATCTTCGGCCCGGACAAGGTCTCCAACGGCGCCGCTGGCGACATCAAGATGGCCACCAATCAGGCACGAATGATGATCACCGAGTGGGGCATGAGCGACAAGCTCGGGATGATCGCCTATGGCGACAACAGCCAGGAAGTCTTCCTGGGTCACTCGGTGACGCAGGCCAAGAACGTCTCGGAGGCGACGGCGCGCGAGATCGACAGCGAAATCAAGGAGATCATCGACCACGCCTACGGCCGGGCCCGGCACATCCTCACGGAGAACATCGAGGAACTGCACCGCTTGGCGCGTGGCCTGCTGGAGCACGAGACGCTGTCGGGCGACGAGATCCGCACCGTGCTGCGCGGCGAGCCGGTCATCAAGAAGGTGGTGGACGAGCCCGCCCCGGAGAACCGTCGCGCCTCGGTGCCGACCTCGGGCCGGCCCGCTCCGACGACGCCACCGCCTGGGCTCGGACCCGCCCCGCAGCCGAGCTGACCCGAGGCCGCTCGGTCAGTGCGGCTCGTCGAACCGCTCGGCCTGCTCGATGGAGCGGTCGCCCTGGATGCGATGCGGGCCGGACTGGCGCTTCCATTGGCGGGCGGGCCCCTGGGTTTTACTCTGGCTCGGCTGATCGAGGATGGCGGGAGTTCGCCGCCGATGCCGGTCGCCGCGATCCCCTCGGACTGGACATCGACCATTGAGCGCGTGACCCGGAGGCG
Organism: Acetobacteraceae bacterium; assembly: GCA_035475015.1. Taxonomy (GTDB): domain Bacteria; phylum Pseudomonadota; class Alphaproteobacteria; order Acetobacterales; family Acetobacteraceae; genus JAFKFI01. The sequence continues at coordinate 8,443 of DATIMU010000484.1, read as the reverse complement.
GCCAAGCTGGGCCGGGTTGGCCCCGGACCGCGCTGCCGTGATGGGCATTCTCAACGTGACCCCCGACAGCTTCAGTGATGGCGGCTCGCATGGCGACGCGGCCGCCGCCATCGCCGCCGGACTCGCGATGGCGGCGGCCGGGGTCGACATCGTGGATGTCGGGGGCGAGAGCACACGCCCGGGCGCCGCGCCAGTTTCCCCCGAGGTGGAGCAGGCGCGCGTGCTGCCGGTGATTCACGCGCTCGCCGGGCGCGGACTGCGCATATCGATCGACACCCGGAACGCCGCGACGATGCGGGCCACGCTCGACGCGGGAGCGGCGATCGTCAACGATATCTCAGGGTTTTTGCACGATCCTGCCGCCGCACCGCTGGTGGCCGCGCGAGGCTGCCCGGTGGTGCTGATGCACATGCGAGGCGAGCCGGCGACGATGAACATCCATGCGACCTATGACGACGTGGCGATCACCGTGACGAGGGAACTCGCCGAGCGTGTCGCGGCGGCGGTGCGCGCCGGAATCGCCGTTGAGCGGATCGTGATCGACCCCGGAATCGGCTTCGCGAAGAATTCGATACACAATCTCGAGTTGCTGCGTCGGCTGCCGCTGCTGCTCAACCTCGGTTGCCGCGTGCTGCTCGGCGTGTCGCGGAAATCCTTTATCGGCAAGCTGTCCGGCGTCGCACAAGCGAGCGGACGGGATGCCGGATCCCTCGCGGCGGGGTTGTATTCCGTTGCGCGTTCCGCGTCGATCCTACGAGTGCATGATGTCGCCAGGACGGTCCAGGCGCTGCGCGTCTGGGGTGCGCTGACGACCTGACCGTTCAGACTACTTGGATCGCTCGGGCCTCCCGGGCTAAACGACGTTCAACAACAATCCCGATCCACCGGAGCAACGATCTGCAATGGCCAACACCAGGCGCTTGTTCGGGACCGATGGCATTCGTGGCAAGGCCAACACAGATCCGATGACGGCGGAGACGGCGCTGCGGCTGGGCCAGGCGGCCGGACTGATGTTCACGCGCGGCGCGCATCGTCATCGCGTGGTGATCGGCAAGGACACCCGCCTGTCGGGCTATCTGCTGGAGCCGGCGCTCACCGCCGGCTTCATCGGCGCGGGGATGGACGTCACCTTGGTCGGCCCGATGCCGACGCCCGCTGTGGCGATGCTGACCCGCAGTTTGCGCGCCGATCTCGGTGTGATGCTCTCTGCCTCGCACAATCCGTACGAAGATAACGGCATCAAATTGTTCGGCCCCGACGGCTTCAAGCTGTCCGACCAGGCGGAGAGCGAGATCGAGGCGTTGATGGCCTCCGATCTGTCGGCGCGGCTGGCGCAGCCTGCGGTCCTCGGCCGGGCGGCGCGCCTCGAGGACGCCCATGGCCGCTACGTGGAGGCGGCGAAGGCCACCTTCCCGCGCGGACTGCGGCTGGATGGGCTGCGCATCGTGGTGGACTGCGCCAACGGTGCCGCCTACCGGGTCGCGCCCGAGGTGCTGTGGGAACTCGGCGCCACTGTGGTTAAGGTCGGCGTCACGCCGGACGGGTTCAACATCAACAGGGGTTGCGGCTCCACGGTACCCGATTTCCTGTGCAGCCAGGTGGTCGAGCACGGCGCCGATCTCGGCGTCGCACTCGACGGCGACGCGGATCGGATGCTGCTGTCCGACGAACGGGGCGAATTGATCGACGGGGACCAGATCCTTGCCCTCATCGCCCGCTCCTGGGGCCGCGCGGGTCGGCTGCGCGGCGACGGGATCGTCGCCACGGTAATGTCCAATCTCGGGCTGGAGCGGTGCATCGCCGGGCTCGGAATGCAGTTCCACCGCACCAAGGTCGGCGATCGCTACGTCGCCGAACTGATGCGCCAGCGCGGCATCAATGTCGGTGGCGAGCAGTCCGGCCACATGATCTTGTCGGATTTCGCGACGACTGGCGATGGGCTGGTCGCCGCGCTGCAGGTGCTGGCGGTGATCGTCGAGGAGGGGCGGCAAGCGAGCGAGGTGTGCCGGGTGTTCACGCCGCTGCCGCAACGGCTGCGCAGCGTGCGCTTCGCGGGCCTGTCGCCGCTGCGCCATGCCCGTGTGCTCGCGGCGAAGAGCGCGGCCGAGCGGCTGCTCGGTGGCTCGGGCCGACTACTGATCCGCGAGAGCGGCACCGAGCCAGTGGTTCGCGTGATGGCCGAGGGCGAGGACGAGATCCTGGTGCAGCGCGTGGTGGACGATCTCTGCGAGACCATCGCCGAGATTGCCCAGTTGCGCGAAGACGCGGCCTGATGCCGATTGGGTGTTGATGACGTGGAACGGATGACCGGCCGCGTGCTGATCATCGCCGGTTCCGATTCCGGCGGTGGCGCGGGCATTCAGGCCGATATCAAATCCGTGACAGCGCTCGGCGGCTACGCCGCCACCGCCGTCACCGCCCTCACGGCCCAGAACACCCTGGGCGTGCACGGCGTAATGCCGGTGCCGCTCGATTTCCTCCGCCTGCAGATCGAATGCGTGCTCGCCGACATCGGCGCCGACGCGATCAAGACCGGGATGCTGGCCGACGCCGCGACCATCGAAACGGTCGCCGGCGTGCTGGCCGATCGGGCACGCGGCGTGCCGTTGGTGGTCGATCCCGTGATGGTGGCGAAGGGTGGCCAAGCCTTGCTCGCGTCCGACGCCGTGGGCACGCTGAAACGCAAGCTGCTGCCGCTCGCCACGCTGTTGACGCCGAATCTGCCGGAAGCGGAGGTGCTGTCAGGCGTGCCGATCCGCGACATGGGCGCGATGCGCCACGCCGCGTCGGCGATGCTGACGCTCGGCGTGCCGGCGGTGCTGCTCAAGGGCGGCCATATGGAGGGCGACACCGTCATCGACCTGCTGGCGACCGAGGCCGGCATCGAGGAGTTTTCCTCTGCCCGCATCGCCACGCGCCACACTCACGGCACTGGCTGCACGCTGGCCAGCGCGATTGCGGCGGGGCTTGCGCAGGGCATGGCGTTGCGTGACGCGGTGGCCCGCGGGCGCACCTATGTCCACGCGGCGATCGCGTCGGCGCCGGGCTTGGGAGCTGGGCACGGGCCGATCAACCATGCGGTCACCATGGACCCCGCGCGCCTCCATGCAACCAACCCGGTCCGTCTCGGCTAACACATATCCTCGCGTTTTCCGCTTGCGTTTCGCCGCGGCAATCCCCGACGCTCGGCAGAACGGCCGGCGGTCCCTGTCCGGGCTGCACGATGAAGGCCATAGCGGCAGGGGAAACGCATGGACGCGCTGGAAGCTCGTGGGCGGGAGCTCGACCCGCTCGAAGTCAGCACGATGGCCAAGGTGACGCGGCGGTTGCTGCCGTTCATGATCGTCTGTTACCTGGTCTGCTACCTGGACCGCGTGAACGTAAGCTTCGCGGCGCTCCAGATGAACCAGGATCTGGGCTTCACCGCGACGGTGTACGGTTTCGGCGCCGGCATCTTCTTCATCCCGTATTTCCTGCTGGAGACGCCATCCAACCTGGTGCTGGTGCGGGTCGGCGCGCGGCGCTGGATCGCGCGTATCATGTTCAGCTGGGGCATCTTGTCCGGCTGCACCGCTTTCATTTGGAATGACACCAGCTTCTACGTGATCCGCTTCCTGCTCGGCGCGGCGGAGGCCGGCTTCTTCCCCGGCGTGCTGTTCTACCTGACCCTGTTCTTCCCCTCGGCGTACCGTGCCCGCATGGTCGGCTGGTACATGGCGGCGATCCCACTCTCGGCGGTGCTCGGCGCGCCGCTGTCGAGCTTCCTGCTGTATCTCGACGGCGGCTTCGGCCTCAAGGGCTGGCAGTGGATCTTCATCACTGAGGCGGTGCCGTCGGTGATCCTGTCCTTCGTCGTGCTGTTCTACCTCACCGACGATCCGAAGGACGCGCGCTGGCTCGCCGACGAGCAGCGTGGCTGGCTGGTGCGCCGGATGCGCGTGGAGCGCCAGCACCGGCTGGCGGCGCATGACATGAGCGTGTGGCAGGTGCTGGTGAACCCGCGGGTGCTGCTACTCGGCGTGGCGGGGTTCGCCATCGCGCACTCGATCTCCGGCATCTCGTTCTTCCTGCCGCAGATCATCAAGGCATTCGGGCTTACCAACATGCAGACCGGGCTGGTCTCCGCCATTCCTTTCGCGATCGGCGCGGCGGGCATGATCTGGTACGGCAGACGGTCGGACCGGCTGATGGAGCGGCGCAGCCACTGCAGCATCGCGCTGTTGCTGACCGCGATCGGCCTGGTGGCGGCGGCGATGCTGGAGGACCCCTATTTGCGCCTCGCCTCGCTCTGCTTCGCCTCGTTCGGCGCGTTTGCCGTGCTGCCGGTGTTCTGGGCCATGCCGACCGCCTTTCTCAGCGGCGCCGCCGCGGCGGCGGGGGTGGCCTATATCAACTCGATCGCCAACCTCGCAAGCTTCGTCGGCCCCTTCGTCACCGGCTGGATCAAGGACGCGACCGGCAGCTTCACCGGCGGGTTGGTCGTGATTGCCGCCAGCCAGATCGTCGGCGCCATCGCCATTCTATGCATCGAACACGATCGCGCGCTGGAACACGCCCCCGAAGCCCTGGTGGCGGAATAACGTTGTGCGTTTGTCGCTTGCCGGCCACCGGCGCTGCCCCTAGAGTTCGCCCGACATTGCGAACCACTCGCAACTTGGGGGATGCCCGGAATGGGTGAGGAGACGAGCGTGATCGGGCGGCGCTGCGAACGGGCGGTGGTGACCGCGTATCGCGACCTGCGCCAGCTCGGCAGCGACGACATGGCGGCGTTCCAGGCATGTACGGCGCTGTATCGCATACACCATCCGGAATCCTCGCTGAATGAGGCGCGGCGGCTGGTCGCCGAGTGGATCGACCATCACGTCGTGCGGGAGGCGAGGGGGCCGACCGAGGGCTGCGCCTGCGCCTGATCTCGGCTTCCTGGCACTCGGCCACTCGTTCGGCTTGACCTCGCCGGCGCGAAGCATCTACGCCTCATCTCTTTCGGGCGGGATCGTGACGCGGCGGATGACACGCAACATCCAATTGCAGGGCCATCGTGGCGCACGCGGCCTGTTCCCCGAGAACACGCTCGAGGGATTTGTCGAGACCCTGGCGATCGGCGTCGACGTGCTGGAGATGGACGTCGGCCTGACCGTGGACGGGCAAGTCGTGGTCACCCACGACCCGAGCATCAACCCCGACATAGCGCGTACGGCGGGGGGCGCGTGGCTGGCGGGACCCGGACCGATGATCGGCTCGGTTACACGTGAGGCGTTGCTCGCCTACGATGTCGGGCGCATCCGGCCCGGCTCGGCCTATGCCGGCAGCTTTCCCGACCAAGCCCCGCATGACGGCGCCCGGATTCCCGGACTCGCCGAGGTGATCGGCCTCGACCCCGAGGTGCGGTTCGACATCGAGCTGAAGACCTTTCCGCTGCATCCCGAATGGACCGCAAGCCCGGGCGAGATGGCGGATGCAGTATTGGCCGTGCTCGACACCACGGGGGCGGCGGGGCGCGCGACGGTGCAGTCCTTCGACTGGCGTGGATTGCGCCATCTGCGCGCCTGTCGTCCCGACCTAACACTCTCCTGGCTCACCCGCAACTCGACCGGCGCTGAGACGCGGCGCTGGTGGGACGGGCCAGACCCGTCGGATTACGCCGGCTCGGTGCCTCGCGCGGTAGCGGCCGAGGGAGGCACCGTATGGGCGCCGGAACACGGCGACTTGACCGCGGAACTGGTGGCCGAGGCGCACGACCTCGGCCTCCAGGTGGTGCCTTGGACAGTCAACCGTCCCGACGACATGCGCCGGCTGATCGGCTTCGGCGTCGACGGGCTGATCTCGGACCGTCCAGACCTGGCGCGTCGGGTGCTGCAGGCCGTGGGTCTGGCGATGCCTCCGACACGGTCCGCGGCTCGTGTCATCAAGGCAGGGTGAGGAAATTGCCGGCGGTGCAGGCGCGGGCGACCATCGCCTGCAGCGCCGGGTTCTTGTCGCCGTCGACCGCCGTCAGCGCGTCCATCGGCACGAAGTATTCATGCGGATGCGGCAGGGTGCCGGTCGCAACCTGATAATGGCGGGTCTTCAGGCCGTACATCACCTTGAGGTCGCGAACCGGCAGCACGAAAGGGTGGGTCGGCTCGGCGCGCAGCAGGCCGGTGGATTTCCAGCGCGGCGTCGGGTCGTCTGCAAGCGCCGGGGCGAGCAGCCATTGCACGGGACAGACCGCCAGAAGCGACTGCGTGCTCGGTGCGAAACGGGAGCGCTTGTCGAGCAGGTTCTGCAAGCTGCCGCAGGCCTCGATGGCAAAAATGTCGACATAAGGCTCGACTGGGGTGCCGCCGAAATTGAGCCACAATCCGTCGGGCAGTGTGCGGAACCGGTTGCTGCCCGGCAGCTTGAGAAAGGGGTTGCCCAGATCGTCGGCGGTCGGCCGTCCGCGCATCCAGGCATCTCGTCCGCTGCCGGTGCCATCCAATCCCGGCGGCCGTTGCGGCCATTTCTTCAGGCGGGCCCGCACGAGCGCGTCGAGGGAATAATAGGGCTCCAACATATAACCTCCGGGAGGTGCGGTTCGAAATTCAACTTGTGGGTGCATCCATAGCCGCCTTCGCTCCTATCGGTAAGTTGATCGTTAACTTTAAGTTGAACAAAGCCGAATCGGATTCACGATTGCGCGATTGGACTGTTGTGTATTCCTGAAATGTTCTTGCGCTGAGGGCGGCATCGGTGAGACGTTTAGTTCCATTATCCCGAATCGACCCGAATAGAATTCGCGAGTCCTCTGAGTCGCTTGTCGCGATTCTTTAACGTTGTTCGTCAACGCGATAGTATTCCCTCAGCAAGCCGCGCCGAGTGGAACCGACTATTTCACAGGGTAAAATTCAGGCCCGAGAGGCTCGGGAAAAAACGACATCCGAATAAAAAGGGCGGGACCGCCTCCCGCCCTTTGTCAACAGAAATAGTGGGTTGCGGCCGCCGGCTAACTCCCTCGGCAACCCTCCCCGTGGAGATGTCGAGCTACCCGCGCTGCGCCAAGGGAACGAAGTCGCGCCGGGGGGCGCCGGTATAGACTTGGCGCGGACGCCCGATCCGCTGCTCGGGGTCCTTCACCATTTCCTCCCATTGGCTGATCCAGCCCACGGTGCGCGACACCGCGAACAAGGCCGTGAACATGCTGGTGGGGAAGCCCATCGCCCGGAGGATGATACCCGAGTAGAAATCGACGTTCGGATACAGCTTGCGGTCGACGAAATACGGATCGCTCAACGCGATCCGCTCCATCTCCATCGCGAGATCGAGCAGCGGGTCGTTGATGCCGAGCTCGCCCAGCACCTCGTGACAGGTGCGCTGCATGATCTTCGCGCGGGGATCGTAGTTCTTGTACACGCGATGGCCGAAGCCCATCAGCCGCGTGTGCTGGTTCCTGTCCTTCACGCTGGTCAGGAACTCCTTGATGTTGTTCTTGTGGCCGATCTCTTGCAGCATCTTGAGCACCGCCTCGTTGGCGCCGCCATGCGCCGGGCCCCAGAGGCTCGCGATGCCTGCCGCGATGCAGGCGAACGGATTGGCCCCGGTGGACCCCGCAAGCCGGACGGTGCTGGTGGAGGCGTTCTGCTCATGGTCCGCGTGCAGAATCATGATGAGGTCCATCGCGCGCGCCAGGATCGGGTTGACGTGGTACGGCTCGGCCGGCACCGCATTGAACATGTAGAGAAAATTCTCCGCGTAGCTGAGGTCGTTGCGCGGATACATGAACGGCTGGCCGACGTTGTACTTGTGCGCCCAGGCGGCGATGGTCGGCACCTTGGCGATCAGCCGGAACGCGCTGATGGTGCGCTGCGCCGGGTCGTTGATGTCCATGCTGTCGTGATAGAAGGCCGATAGCGCGCCGACCACGCCGCACATCACCGCCATCGGGTGCGCGTCGCGACGGAAGCCGTTGTAGAACTGGCGGATCTGCTCGTGCAGCATGGTGTGCAGCAGCACGCCTTGCTCGAACGCCTCCTTCTGCGCGGCATTCGGCAGCTCGCCATGCTGCAGCAGATAGCAGACCTCGAGGAACGAGGAGTGCTCGGCGAGCTGCTCGATCGGGTAACCCCGGTACAGCAGCACACCCTCGTCGCCGTCGATGTAGGTAATCTTGCTCTCGCAGGAGGCGGTGGCACCGTAGCCGGGATCGTAGGTGAACACCCCGAGATCGGCATACAGCTTGCGGATGTCAGCGACCGCGGGACCCAAGGTGCCCTGAATGAGCGGCAGATTGGTGGACTTGTTCGACCCATCGAGCGCGATGGTGACGGACCTGGAGGCCGTGCCGCTCATTGTGTGTGTCCTCGTTCTTGCGGATGGCGCGTTTCGCGTGCCGCCCAAGCCCGGATCGCGGACCCGGCGGCGGGGCTTGGAGCGAAATTATGGCGGAGTTGGGACGGGCGCAACCTTCGCGCCCGCAGCATAAGTG
>DATIMU010000483.1:0-6817 GCA_035475015.1 Acetobacteraceae bacterium | reverse complement strand
GTCATCGAGGTCACCGACAAGGAGAAAGTCACCGACGTCTTCCTGTCGGACGGAGCGCATCTGAAGAAGAGCATTTCCGGGCACTTCGTCTTCCTCAAGCCGATCATGGAGATGCCGGCGCAGCCGATCTTCATCAAGACGGTCAGGCTCGATGGCACCGGCGACCGGCTCTACCCCTTCATGCTCGACGCCTACGACCCCGATCCGCCGGCGGGCCTGCCGCGCGCCAACGGGCAGGTTGCGACGGTCAGCACCGGGTCGGCCCAAGCCGGCGACGCGACGGACGAGGCCCGGCCCTACACGGTTCGGTTCGTCTACCCCGCCGATGAGGCCAAGGCGCGGGCCACGGCGGCGGCAGAGGCCGCCAGGCACCGCGCCGCGCGCCGGGACGTGAAGCTCGCCGCCGCCCGCCTGCGGGCACCGCCGCCCGCGGTGATCAACGTCGGCTATCAAGCGCAAGGCACGGCCGAGGAGCGCGCCGCGCTCGCCCCGGATGCCACCTGGGACGACGGGCAGAGCACGTATTTCCGGTTCGACGGCAATCGCCATCTGCCGGTGCCCTACACGGCATCGACTGTCCACTGCCGGTGCGCGGGCGGGACGGCGCGGCGCTGCGCCAGCTCTGCGGCCGGCACGCCGCGATCACCACCTTCCTCCCCGGCATCTGGCCGCGCCGCGTGCGCCCCGAGCATTGCGCCCCGCTCGGCGCGGCACTCGCCGGCCTGCACGTCGCGGGACGGGGCTACGCGCCGATCCGGCCCAACGCGCTCGGGCCGGAGGGTTGGCCGCTGTTGCTGGAGCGTGCCTGGGGGCGCGCCGACGAGGTGCAGCACGGCCTCGCCGCCGAGCTCGACGCGGCGCTGGCGGCAATCCAGAAGGGCTGGCCCACGGGGTTGCCGGTCGGCCATATCCATGCCGATTTGTTCCCCGACAACGTGTTCTTCCTCGATGGCCGCGTCTCCGGCCTGATCGACTTCTATTTCGCCGCGACCGACATCCTGGCCTACGACGTCGCGGTCTGCGTCAACGCCTGGTGCTTCGAGCCGGATTTTTCCCTCAACGTCACCAAGGCGAAGCTGCTGCTGGCGGCCTATGACGCGGTGCGCCCGCTCTCCGCCGGGGAGCGCGCGGCGCTCCCGGTGCTGTGCCAGGGCGCGGCATTGCGCTTCCTGCTGACGCGGCTGTTCGACTGGCTCAACACGCCGCCGGGTGCGATGGTCACGCGCAAGGACCCGATCGAGTTTCTCCGCCGCTTGCGCTTCCACATGACCGCGCGCAACGAGCACGCCTATGGCCTCTGACACTTTTCTCGCAGGGGAGCCGCCGGTCGAGATCTGGACCGATGGCGGCTGCAAGCCCAATCCCGGCCCCGGCGGCTGGGGGGCGGTGCTGTGCTTTCGTGGCCACGAGCGCGAGCTGTCCGGCGCCGAGCCCGCCACCACCAACAACCGCATGGAACTCACCGCCGCCGCCGCCGCGCTGGAGGCGTTGAGCCGGCCATGTCGCGTGAGCCTGCACACCGACAGCGAATACGTGCGCAACGGCATCACCCGCTGGCACACCGGCTGGGTCCGCCGCAACTGGCGCAACGCCGCCGGCGACCCGGTCGCCAACATGGATCTGTGGCGCCGGCTGCTCGACGCCAGTGCCAAGCACGAGGTCGAGTGGCACTGGGTGCGCGGCCATTCGGGCGACCCGATGAACGAGCGCGCCGACCGGCTGGCCACGGCGGCGCGGGAGGGGGCACGGCGTTGAGCGCGATCGTCATCGCGCTGATCGTCTCGGCCTGCATCTTCGCCGGCGGCCTGGTCGGGCTGCTGCTGCAACGGGTGCTGCCGGAGCGGCACCTGACCAAGGAGACCTTCGATGTCGTGCGGCTCGCCACCGGGATGCTGTCGGTGCTGGCCTCGCTGGTGCTCGGCCTGCTGGTCGCGACGGTCAAGACCTCCTACGACACGACCGACCATTCGATCCGCGGCTACTCGGCCGACCTGATCCTGCTGCACGAGACATTGCGGGATTACGGCAAGGACGCCGCGACCCAGCCCATCGACCTGCTGCGGCGCTACACCGAGCGGGTGATGGCGGACAACTGGCCGAAATCGGGAGACCGCCCGCCCTTCGTCGAGGACCGTGGCGCGGGGATGATGCTGGAGCACGTTCGGGAGGCGATCCGGGCACTCCAGCCTGCCGATGCCGGGCAAAAATGGCTGCAGGATGAGGCGCTGCAGATCAGCAACTCGCTGCTGCAGCAGCGCTGGCTGCTGATCGAGCAGGCGGGGCCGACCGTGCATCCGATCGTCGTGATTATTCTCGTCTCCTGGATTTCCCTCATCTTCATCAGCTTCGGCATGAGCGCACCGCACAACGCCCTGGTGGTCGTGGCGCTCTTGGTGTCCGCGCTGGCGATCGGCGGCGCGATGTTCCTGATCCTCGAGATGGACAGGCCGTTCGACGGCATTCTGCAGATCTCGAGCCGGCCGATGTCCAACGCGATCGATCATATGCGCGAGTAGCGCCGCCGCGCGGGTCAGAAGATCATCCATGCGAAGGCATACAGCGTATTGTTGCCGCTCGCGTTGCGCCCGAAGCCGTCGTAGTTGCGTGTGCCGCCGTTGAAGCGGGTGTAGGCTGTGTACTGCAGTCCGAGCTTCAGGTTCACCCACGGCGCGGCCCAAGAATTCTGCTTGCCGAACGGGATCCAGTCGGCCTCGATGATAAAGGCGTTGCTGTCGGGCTTGCCGTTGGCGCTGCCCGTGACAGGCGCCGGCGCATACAGCACCGGGTCCGGCGTGCCCCAGGTGTTCTCGATGCCCAAGGTCAGCCCGCACGTATCCTTGTAGAAGAACGACACGTTGGCGCGCACCTGGTTGAGCGAATGCCCGGGCTTCGCGGCGCCGCCCATGCCGAATGTGCCGCGCAGGTTCTGGTCCTCGTGCGCGACGATCGCGTATCCGGTTACGACGTAGTCGCGGTTGCCGAGGAACTGGTAGCCGGCGTCGATCGCATAATCGGTGAAACTGTCGTGGCCGAACGATCCGTCCGCGCTGAATGGCGCGATCGCCGGGTTGATGTTCGAGTGCAGGAACAGGCCGCCGACATGCGCGGACTGGCCGGACCAGTTCCACTCGTAGGCGACCCGCACGTAAGGCGCGGGGTTGGCCGTGCTGCCCGGACCGAGCGCCTGTCCGGTCGCGCTCAGCAGGCTCGGGCCGTAGCTGTTATAGAGCCCGGCCTCGACATAGAGGCTGCGGTCGTACCACGCATAGGCGGTGGTGCCGATGGAGTTGCCGATCAGCCCGCCCGCGAGCAGCGGCTGCGCGGTGGGCGTGACCGTCAGCGCCGACGAGGCGAAAGGAAAAATCCAGGCATAGGTGGAGTTGAACGGGTCTTGCACCGTCGGGCCGTTGTTCACCGACAGGCCGAGGCGGAGATCGCTCTTGCCGAGATCGATCGGCGTGGTCAGTCGGAGATCGGTGTTGTCGAGCTTGAAGCTGCCGTCGATGCCGGAATAGGTGCCCTGCACGAAACCGCCCGCGTAGTCCGTCACGCGCCCCGCGAGGAACAGGCTGATCTGATCCACCGCGGCGTTGTTGTTTCGCCCGAAATGAGTAGCGGGGGGCTCGGGTTGGCTCTGGCCGGTGTTGGTGAACGAGCCGAGCACCATTGCCGCGAGAGGGAAACGTGACTGCCAGCCCTCGCCGCCGGTTTGCGTGTATCCGCCGATCTTGAACGCCCGCCCGACCGGCGTGAGCTGCGGGCCGAAACCGCCGATATGGCAGGCGGTGCAGGGCTGGCCGGTCTGTGTCGCGAAGGGCGGCACCGCGCCAGCCTCGCTGGCGAGCAGCAGGACCGCGACAAGCACGACGAGGCCAGGCGTGTGACCGAAGCGGCCCATGTCCGACATCCTTCAGTGCAGCCCCTTGAGGAACGCGATCACGTTGGCGCGCTGCACCGGATCGCGCAGGCCGGGGAAGGTCATCAGCGTTCCCGGAACCACCTGTTGCGGCTTGGTGAGATAGCGGTCGAGCGTCGATGGGTCCCACGTCAGCCCCGATCGTCGGTTGGCCTCCGAGTAGTGGAAGCCAGGCACCGAGCCTGAGTGTCGTCCCACCACGCCGAACAGGCTTGGCCCGATGACGGTGCGACCTGGCTGCGCCGAATGGCAGATGCTGCACTGGGACCGAAACACCTGCTCGCCGGCACTCGCATCCTGCGCCGAGACGGGAGGGCCAGATGTCAACAGCAGAATCGTAGCAGCCAGTGCCGCGCCGGCAATACGTTGCGTATCAGCAACACACGGCGGCATGGCGGACCGCTTGCTGCCGCCCGTGGGCGGCGCCATGGTACGTTCGATCCGAGACAAGATGTCCCCCTCGCTGCAGTGATGAATGCCACCGTGTGGGCAGGGTGGCGGTCGCTTGCTTGGACGCACCCAGGGAGCGGATATTCCGAGGGAAACGGGAAATGCGGCGCATGGGCTATTGGCGCACCGGCAAGCGGCCAGACGATGTGGGCATGAGCATCGGGACGATGGTCGCGAAGCAGGCGACACAGCGTCCGAGGCTGGTCGTCGTATCTTGCATCGGTGTCGCGCAGGTCCTGGTCTGGGGTTCCTCGTATTACCTGCCCGCCGTGCTGGCGCAGCCGACCAGTGCCGAAACTGGGTGGCCGCTCCAGTGGGTGATCGGGTCGCTGTCGCTAGGCCTGCTCGTCTCAGGCCTCGTCTCGCCGTTGGTCGGACGGCTGATCGAGCATCACGGCGGACGTCCGGTCCTGGCGAGCAGCGCGGTGCTGCTTGCGGCTGGGCTGGTGGTGACTGGGTTGGCGCCGAACTTGCCGGTGTTCATCGCGGGCTGGGTGGTGATCGGGCTGGCGATGGGGGCGGGGCTGTACGATCCGGCGTTCTCGGCGCTCGGCCGGATCTATGGCGAGCAGGCGCGCGGCGCGATCACCCAGGTCACGCTGTTTGGCGGTTTCGCGAGCACCGTGTGCTGGCCACTCAGCGCGGCGCTTGAAGCCCATGTCGGCTGGCGGGGCGCCTGCCTCGCGTATGCCGCGATCAGCCTCGTGATCGTGCTGCCGCTGTATCTGTTCGGACTGCCCCGGGAAGTGACGCGGCAGCCCACGCCCGCCGCGGGGCGACGGCCCGGCCGGGTGCGGCCCGATCAACGTGTCGCGTTCCTGCTCCTCGCGGCCGGTCTGACGCTCGCCTCGATGATCATGACGGTGATCGCGGTGCAGTTATTGTCGCTGCTGCAGACGCGAGGGTTGACCCTTGCCGCGGCGGTGGGGCTCGGCGCCTTGATCGGGCCGAGCCAAGTCGGCGCCCGCGTCCTGGAGGCAGCACTCGGGCGTGGGCGCCACCCGATCTGGAGCCTGGTCGCTTCGGCGGTGCTGGTGGCGATCGGCCTCGGAATGCTGGTGGCCGAGCCCGGCGCGATCGCCGTCGGGCTGATCCTGTACGGCGCCGGCAGCGGCGTGCGCTCCATCGCGCAGGGCACCGTGCCGCTCGCCCTGTTCGGGCGCGAGGGCTACGCGGTGCTGATGGGGCGCCTGGCGTTCCCCAAGCTAGTGGCGCAGGCGGCGTCGCCGTCGCTCGGCGCGCTGATGCTGGGGGCGTTCGGCGCGGACATGACCATCCTGATTCTCTGCGTCGTCGCCGTGGTCAATGTCGGGCTCGCGTTGGCGCTGGTGCCGATCGCGCTGCGGCGGCAGGCGGCGGACTGAAGTCCGCCGCCGAGCATCCCAATCAGGACAAGCTCACCCCGAACGCCTCGGAGAACCCGGCGCGGCCCGCTTCGGTGATCGCCAGCGCGCGCGTGTCGCGCTGGCGCGCCACCCAGCCGAGCTCGAAGCAGCGGCAGGCCAGCGCCGAGCCCACGGTGCCGGCGAGATGCGGGCGGCGCTCGCTCCAGTCGAGGCAGGGGCGGCAGAACACGCGGCCGCGCCGAGGTGCCGCGACGATGCCGAGGGCTCCGAGCGCACTCTGACCGGACGGGGTGAGCTCGCCGCCATCCTCGCCCAGCCGCACGTCGTCGCGCGCCGCCAGCGCATCGGCGATCGCCACGCCGAGCCGGCCGGCGAGATGGTCGTAGCAGGTCCGCGCGTTGCGCAGCGCCTCGCCGCCGCGCCAAGCCAGCCGGCGCGGCTCGGGGGCGGCATTGGCGACGGCCATGATACTCTCGACCATCTGCCCGATCAGCGGTGTCGCGATGCGGTGATAGCGGTGGCGCCCCTGCCGCTCCACGCTCACCAGGCCGGCCTGCGCCAGTTGCGCGAGGTGCCCGCTGGCGGTCGGCGCGGCGACGTGCGCGGCATAGGCCAATTCCTTGGCGGTGAGCGCACGGCCGTCCATCAGCGCAGCCATCATGTTCGCCCGCGCCGGCTCGCCGAGCAGCGAGGCGATCGTCGCCATGCCTCCGGTCCCGCTCATGCGCCCCTCCATGCTTCGCCGACTTGAAGTTAGGGCGGGGCGGCCTTCGGCGCAGCCCCGGACGCTTCGGTCGCCGCCGAAGCGTCCGGGCGGTTTGACAGGATCGCGGCGACCGGCCCATTGTTTCGGCTATCCGAGGGGTGTCCCGCGAAGGGGCTGAGATACCGCATGATGCGCGGTGACCCTTGAACCTGAACCGGGTCATGCCGGCGGAGGGACGGGATCAGCGCGACACCCTCCTCGGCTCCGATCCGCAACGCCTGATCTATTACGCGAGGAGAGGTCAATGACGGTCCAGACGAAGCCCGCCTCCGCCCGGCCTGATACAGTCACGACCGGCCCGATCGCCGGCTCGCGCAAGATCTACACGAGCCCCGAGGG
>DATIMU010000482.1:0-7609 GCA_035475015.1 Acetobacteraceae bacterium | reverse complement strand
TCTCCTCGGCCTCGATATGCGCGCAGGCGTCCTGCACCACAGCCTCGGCGATGCGCGCACGCTCGCCCTTGGGGTCGCACCGCTTGCAGGCGCGGAAGCCGGCCGCCTCCGCGTCGGCGGGCGTGTCGAAGAAGCGGACGTTGCGCCGCAGCGGTCGGGGCGAGGGACAGGTCGGGCGGCAATAGACGCCCATCGTCGTCACCGCATAAAGGAAGTTGCCCGGCTCACGGCGATTGACCGTGTCCCAAAGCGCGTCGTCGCTCGTGAGAACATCGTCAGATTGCATGAGGATCATGGCGGGTTGGCCTTGGCTGTGAGCCTTGTCACTGGTGTATGCGTGGGTCATGGCGGCAATCTGGGGCGGGGACCGTCCCGCCGCCATCCGCGCGTTGCGCTCACTCGACTGGCCGCGTCGGGATCATACCCTGGGGGACACATGGCCACGATCGAGCTCTTCTTCGCGACCAACCGCAACCGCTTGCCCGACCAGAACGGGCAGGCCGCCTTCGGCTCGGCCGCCTCGCCCGGCGCGCAAGGCATCGCGTTCGGCGCCTGCAGCCTCGACAACGTGGGTGACGCCGATCCCGGAACCGGGACGATCTCGGAGCTTCAGGTGGTCAATTTCGGCGGCATCGGGCCGGAACTCCGCACCCGGCTGCTGCCCGATGCCGGCCATGACGTCCTGGTGTTCGTGCACGGCGCCGCCAACACGTTCCGCGACGCGATGCAGCGGGCGGCGTTCAACACACATTGGATCAATCAGCTGCCCGGTCGCCCGGTGAGCACGATCGCCTTCTCCTGGCCGGCGACCCACTACAACCTCGGCGACATCGCCGCCGACCTGCGCGACTACCGGCTCGATCAAGCGCAGGCACAGGCATCCGCCCCACATTTCGTCGAGTTCCTCGAGGCCATGTATCAGCTGAAGGCGACGATGGGCGCGCGCCGGCTGACGCTGCTCGCGCACAGCATGGGAAATTTCATGCTGGGTTTCGGCGTCGAGCGCTGGTTCGCCACACCCCGTGACCTGCCACCGCTGTTCGACGAGGTCGTGCTGGCGGCGGCGGACGAGCTCTCCGGCACCTTCGCGACACCGGATGGCGGCCGGCTCTCCGATCTCAGGCTGCTGGCCAAGCATGTCTCGGTCTACACGAGCCGCGTGGACGTGTTGATGAAGGCGAGCCGCATCGCCAACGGCGACTGGCGGCTCGGCCATGACGGGCCACCCAACCGGGCGGACGCCACGTTCTTTCCGACCGCGAACTACGATTTCGTCGACTGCACGGCGAACATGGATTTCACCAGCCGGTCGCTCGACGAGACGCACCAGTACTATCGCCAGTCGGCCACGGTGCGCGGCGACATCGCGCGCGTGCTGAAGGGGCAGCCGGCGCCGCACGGGGCACGGAGCTTCACTGTTGCCCAGAATGATTCCACCTTGCCGGCGATCAGCGTCCTGGCCTCGAACCCGGTGGCTCCCGTGGGATAGCGCCCGCTGACCCCGGCCCCCGAAAGGGGAGAGAGAGAAGGACGCCTTCAGGCGGCCTTGCGGGCGGAGCGGGCGTAGCGCAGCAGGGCGTCCTCGGCCACCGGGACGATCGGGGAAAAATCCTGGTGCGCGATCCATTCCGCGCGGGTCGGCGTACGGATGTAGTTGGAAACCGCGTTCAACGTCAGATAGACGATCTTGCGCGGATAGGGCGTGATGTTGCCGGCCGAGCCGTGCACCAGGTTGCCGTGGAACATCAGCACGCCGCCGGGCTTGCCGATCGGCGTGACGATCCCGCCCTCATTGACCAGTCGCGTGACGGTCTCGTGATCGAGCGTCCACAGCGGGTAGGAGGTCGTCGAGAGATCGTGCCCGGCGGGCAGGGTGCCGCTGTCCTGGCTGCGCGGGACGAGCATCAGCGGGCCGTTGATGTGCGTCACCTCGTCGAGGAACACGGAAATATTCATGGCGCGCGCCTCGGGCATCCCGTCGTCGCGCTTCCAGGTCCCGTAATCCTGGTGCCACTGCCACACCTCGCCGTCGAACGCGGCTTTGGCGTTGATCTTGAACTGGTGCATGTAGAGATGTTCGCCGAACACCTGCTCGACCGGCTCGATCAGCCGAGGGTCGGCGCCGAGCAGGCGGAACGCCTCGTTGTAGGTGTGCGCGGCGAAGGCCGTGCGCGGCGCGCCGGATTTCTCCAGCCAGATTTCTTCCCGCTTGGTGCGGAAGATGCCCTGCGCCTCGTCGCGCAAGGTGGCGACCTCCTCCGCGGAGAACACCTCGGGCAGGAAGAACCAGCCCTCGGTCTCGAATTGGCGGACCTGCTCGCTGCTCAGCTTCATGGCGTCCTCCGTCGCTCTATGGAGGGGAAATTAGTGCGCCGGCGGGAGTTTGCCTATCGCCAAGCCACGGGTCACCAAGCCACGGGGGATCGGGCGCGCGGCCGGCGGGCAGCGCGGTCTGGCCGAGCACCCAGCCTTCCCAGCGCATGATCCAGGGATCGTCCGGCGCGGTGTCGGGGCGGTTACCGGCGAGCACGTTGAGCACGCAGAGCACCCCGAGCAGGCTGTCGAACCGATCCTCCCCAGCCGCGTCCGAGCCGAAACCGTTGGCGATGGCCTGCCCGAGGGCTGCGTCGGGCGCCGCGTCGAGTGCGGCGATGGCGGCGAGCAGCGGGGCGGCGAGTGCCGCACGGTCGCGCTGGCGGCGCTTGCTACCGGCGAGCCGCAGGCCGAGATGGCGCAGCGCCTCCGCCGGATAGGTTTCCGCGAGCGCGATCGTGCCGGGGGCCAGCATGGCTCGGTAGGCGCCCTCGAACGGCCAGATCCGGACCGGCACGCCCGAGGCCAGCGCCGGGATCAGCATTTCGCGCCACGCGCTGACAGCCGCCTTGCCGACCTGATTCGGCCCCAGCGTCCAGAACAGCGGCGCACCGGCCGGCCGCTCGCTGGTCGCGTGATCGCACGCCCGGCGCAGCGCCAGCGGGCCAGCGAGGCCCAGGGCGGCGGCATGCGGCGCCTGACTCATGCCCTTGATGCCGCGCATCGGGTAGAAGGGCCGGTCGGGGCTGATTTCCGCCACCGTCGCGGCGACGTCGAAGAATGCCGCGTCGAGGGCGAGGCCGCGCAGGAAGTCGATGAACCCGGCTTCAGGCCGCCTCGCCGCGTAGTGGCGCGGCAGGCCGAGCGGCAAGTCGGCGCCGAGGGCAACCGGCGCTCCTTTTGCCTCGTCCAGCAGCGTGGGCAGGAAGCGCGCCACCTCCCCAACGGGACGCGGTGCTGCGATCCGCCAGCCGTCCGCGCCGTAGCGCGCGACGCTCACCCAACGCTTGCGCGGGTCGACGCTCCAATCGGCGTGGGCGGCCAGCGCGGGCTCGCCGGGACTTGCCGCGACACCTGTCGCACGGCGGATATTCACGGACACGGCGCCGTGCGCTCGCCGTCGGCGCCGAGGGGCGCGATTGCCGCAACCGGAGCGCAGAGCGGCCGTCCGTCCCGCAACAAGCCCGCGAAAAGTCCGCCCGAATACTGGGCGAGAACGCGGCGCAGCCGGTCTGCATCGTCATAGACCCAGATCGGAGTTCCACCGCAGTCGATCGTCCTGTCCGGCGGGCCGTATCTCAGCCTGATTACCGGTTCGTCCAAACCATTCATGACGATGAAGTTGTACGGCGGAGGTGCGCGGCCATCATGCACGTCGTGGACGAACCAGTAGCGGTCGTTGCCCCAGTAATAGGCTTGGCCGTCCGGTGTCACCTGATCCACTTGGAGTTGCCAGTCGGTACCAGCGGCAATCAGCCGGGCAGGCCAGTAGCCGGCAAGTCCGGCCTTCAATCCGTGGCTCGCACTCGCCCGCAGCAGGCAGGCGCCCAATGGATTGCGCCACGTCAGAATGCGCGGCGGATGTAGCCCGCTCCACGCATAGGACACCATGAGCGTTGCCGTCATGGCACCAACCGTGGCAACCGCGACCCTGGCTGCGTTCCGGCCGAGCAAGCGTGCGAGCGCCATGCCGGTCAGGATCACCGGCCACCAAAAGCTCGCCCCGGCGTAGCGGAACGAGGGCGGATCGATATAAAGCATAGCCGTCGCGACGACGTCCGTGGCCATCGCTGTCACCGCGACGATCCACCAGAAACCGGTCGCCGACCTGTGCATGTCGGAGCCGGCATTCGCGGATGATCTGAGCGGAGGTCGCAGGACCAGCCCGCCAAGCAACGGCGCGGCCACGATCAGCAGCACTGGAAGCGGCTCCTGCGTTGCCAGATTCCGCAGCTCGAATGCGAATCGCACCAAATGCATGCCGATGCCGTTCCAGTCGATCGTGGCGTCCGCCTGGCGTTCCAGTCCCACGGGCAACCTCCAGCCGATGATGCCGGCCGCCACGATGGTCAGGAGCACCAACCCGCTGGCGCGCCATCCGAGGACATCGCGCCAGCGAGCGTACGCCACGCCAACGACAGCTGGAGCAATGAAGGTGGCGCAGGACAGTCTGTCGGACTGCACCAAGAGCGCCCCCACGAGAAAGGCCAGCACGAAATCGAGCGTGCCTCGCCGGCTGCAGAGCCGCCAAACGAGATACAATCCGGCGACCGACACACAGAATTGGCCGCCATGTGTCGCAAGGCCAAACAGGTTGTTGTGCCACAGCGAGAGCGTCGGGCTTGCGAGGCCGAAAACGAGGACGGGTATCGCGACGGCCAGGAAACAGAGCGCACCCGTGGCTATTCCACAGCGCAGCGCCGAATTGATGATTGCTCCCGCGCTGGCGGCCAACGCTCCGAATAGCAGGACGGCATAGGCCAGGTAGGCCACCCGCCAGCTCCCGGTCGTGAGCTGGATGCCGCCGCTTACCACCAGGTCCGGCATCAGGCTGGGGACACGCGGCAGCTGGAATCCTCGCAAGGCGTACGCGTGGGTCGCGACGTCCCAGCTCAAGGCCGCCGGCAGCAGGGAGTCAGAGTTGACCAGCAAGCCACCGCCGACACTGTGGACGGCGAGAGCCGTGTCGTCGTCGAAAATCCAGCAGACCGTGGCAAGGACCGCGAGAGATGCCACGAGCCACCGGACGCTCCGCCAGTTCCGGCCTGCCATGCGGATGCGCGCTGCGATACTTGGCTACAGCGGCTTCTGCGCCCGATCCATCAGCCGGGAGAACAGCGTGTTCTTCTTGGGCTTCGGCGGTTCGGCGGCCTTTTGCCGCGCCCGCTCCTCGGCTTCCTGGTCGCGCTGCTTGGCGTTCAGCCATTTTTCCAAGCTCATGCCCGCCTTGGCGGCGCGCTTGGCCTCGTAGGCGCGCTGGCCCTCCGTCAACGTCTTGGTGTTCTTCGTGCTCATCGCGCCCTCCAGCGGATGGCGTTCTGGCAGGCTCGCCGGGAACCTTCAAGCCATCCCGCGCCGGCGCAGCACGAAGCGGGCGAGCGCGCCGAGGCCAAGATTGATCGCGATGCCGGCGAGCGAGAGCAGCACCAGGGCGGCGAACATGCGCGGCACCTGCAGCCGGAAGCCGGCCTCCTGGATGGTGTAGGCAAGACCCGACGCGAACCCGCCGGAGCCCGCCACGAACTCCGCCACCACCGCGCCGACCAGCGCCAGTCCGCCCGAGATCCGCAGGCCCGTGAGGAAATACGGCAAGGCGGCCGGCAGCCGAAGCAGCCCCAAGGTCTGCCATCGTCCGCCGCCGTAGAGGCGAAAGAGGTCGCCGAGCTCGGGTGGCGCCGAGGCCAGGCCCTCGGCGGTGTTGGCGAAGACCGGGAAGAAGGCAACGATGGTGGCGCTGACCACAAGGGTAATCAGCGTACTGAGCTGCGGAGAGTGGACCAGATAGCCGACCCAGATGATGACCAGCGGCACGATGGCGACGATCGGTGTCACCTGCAGCACCACCGCCCAGGGCTGGATCGCCGCCTGGGCGAGCCGGCTCACCGACATGGCGAGCGCCAGGATCGCGCCGAGCAGTGCGGCGACCACGAGGGCCACGAACGTCACCACCAGGGTCGAGGCGAGGGCGGCGAGCAGCGAAAGCGGGGCGGCGGCAAAGGCAGAAATGATCGCGACCGGCCCCGGCACGATGTAGGGCGGCACGTCCGCCGCGCGCACCACCGCCTCCCAGGCGATCAGCGCCAGCAGGCCGAACAGCAGCGGGGCGGCTTTCATCCGGCCTCCAGGGCGCGTTCCATCGACTGCGACACCTCGGCGACCAGCGCGGCGTAGGCCGGATCGAGCCGCGTGTCCGGCCCGTGCGCGAGCGTCGAGGCGAGTTCCCGCGTGACGCGACCGGGGCGCGGCGTCATCAGCACGATACGGCGAGCGAGGAAACAGGCCTCGTAGATCGAGTGCGTCACGAACACGATGGTACAGCCAAGCTCCCGCCACAGCGCCAGCAGGTCGGTTTGCAGCTTGTGGCGGGTGAACTCGTCGAGGGCGGCGAAGGGCTCGTCCATCAGCAGCAGGCGCGGGCGGGTGACGAGGGCGCGGGCGATCGAGACGCGCATCCGCATCCCGCCCGACAGCGCCCGCGGTCGCGCGCCCTCGAAGCCGCCGAGCCCGACATGAGCCAGCGCGTCGCGCACCGCCGGCATGGCCCGGCCCCGCGACATGCCGCGCAGGCGCAGCGGGAGAAACACATTGTCCTCCGCCGTTGCCCAGGGCAGCAACGTGGCATCCTGGAACACGAAGCCCGCGTCACCGGGGCCGAGCGCGTGACCCTCATCCCAGTCGAGCGCGCCGGTATCGGGCCGGTCGAGCCCGGCGATCAGCCGCAGCAAGGTGGACTTGCCGCAGCCCGACGGCCCGAGCAGCGCGACGAAATCCCCCGCGCCGAGCCGCAGCGACACGTCGCGCAACGCCTCGATGCCGCCGGGAAAGCGACGGCCGACTGCGCGGATCGTCAGCACATCAAGGCTTCGCGCCCATACCGACGCGATGATTGACGAATTCCAGCGTGTAGGCCTTCGACACGTCGAGCCCCGGCGGATAGAGGCCTGCCTTCGACATGGACTGATAAAAATCCTGCCAGCGCGCGGCATTCATCGCGCCGATCCCCTGCTTCGCCGCGTCGCCGGATTGCAGGATGCCGTGCTTCTTCAGCGAATCGCGGCCGTAGGCGATCAGCGCGTCGGTCATCTCGGGGTTGGCCTTGCGGATCAGCGCATTGCCCGGCGCGGGGTCGCCGTCGAGATAGGAGTACCAGCCCTCGATCGAGGCATCGACGAAGCGGCGCACCAAATCGGGGTTCTGCTTGATGTTCTTGTCGGACGTGCCGACCATGCTGCCGTAGCCGGTGTATCCGGCGTCGGCGATCAGCAGCACCACCGGATACTGACCCGTGGCTTGCTGGATGGAGAACGGCTCGGAGCCGAGGAATCCCTGCTGGATCGCGTTCTTGTCGGCGAGGAATGGTTGCAGATTGAACGTATACGGCCGCACCTGCGCGTCGGTGTAGCCGAACCGCGCCTTGAGGAAGTTCCACCAGCCGGCGCGGGTGTCGGCGCTGATCATGATGGGCTTGCCCTTCAGGGCCTCGAAGCTGTCATTGCCCGCGCCGGGGTGGGCGATCAGCACCGAGGGGTCCTTCTGGAACATCGCTGCGACCGCGCGATAGGGCACCTTCTGTTGT
>DATIMU010000481.1:0-1635 GCA_035475015.1 Acetobacteraceae bacterium | reverse complement strand
GAGCTGTCGCCGTCCGAGCTCTCTGGCGGGATGCAGAAGCGTGTCGCGCTGGCGCGCGCCATCGCCGCCCAGCCTGACATGATGTTCTTCGACGAACCGACCACCGGCCTCGACCCGATCATGGGCGCGGTGATCGACGGGCTGATCGTGGATTGCGTGAAGCGCCTCGGCAGCACGGCGGTGGCGATCACCCACGACATGGCCTCGGCCCGGCGCATCGGCGACACGGCGGCGATGATCCACCGGGGGAAAATCGTCTGGAGCGGCCCGGCTTCCGCGCTGATGGACAGCGGCAATCCGGAGGTGGATCAGTTCACGCATGGGCGCCGCGAGGGGCCGATCCAGATGGAGCTGCGCCGCTGAGCCCCTCACCCCGGCCCTCTCCCAAGGGGAGAGGGAGCAGAAAAGGCCCTCTCACCCTGGGAGAGGGTTGGGTGAGGGGTCGCGCCGTGCCGCTGATCTGCACCCTGGCATTCCTCGCGGCCTCTCCGGCTCATGGGGGCGAAGCCGACCAGGCGGTCGGACTGTTCATGCAGTCCTGCGTGCGCTTCGCGGGCGACTCGACCGGGCTACGACGCTGGGCGACGCAGACCGGCCTGAAGCCGCTGCCGCCCGGAGGGCAGGCGGCGTTTTTGCAGAACCAGCGCGGCATCGCCTACGACGCGACGAACCCGCAGGGAAAATTCGTCGTCGCCTCCGGCGAGGCCGGCTCCTGCTTCGTGGTCGCCGAGCACGCCGACGCGGGTCAGCTGACCAGCGATCTCGAGCAGGCGCTCCAGCAGGGCGGGCTCCCCTTCACCGGCGGCGCGGAGACGGTCGATCCGGCGGACAAGAACCTGCGCCACCGCGAGTTCCGCGTCCGCAAGGCCAATCATTCATGGCGGATCGTGCTGAGCACCGGCGTCGCCGACTCGGGGGCGCATCCTATGTTGACGATCCTCCCCGAGTGATGCAGCGCGCATGGTGAAATCGACTACCCGCTTCGTCTGCCAGACCTGCGGCGCGCTGACCGCCAAGTGGGCCGGCCGCTGTGAGAGCTGCGGCGAGTGGAACACCATCATCGAGGAAACCACCGAAGCGCGCCCCGGTCCGGCGGGCAAGGCGGCGTCCGGCCGGAAGGTCGGCTTCGTCGGCCTCGCCGGCACCGCCGAGCCGCCGCCGCGCAGCGCCACCGGGATCGCCGAGCTCGATCGCGTGCTGGGCGGCGGTCTCGTGCCGGCCTCGGCGGTGCTGGTGGGCGGCGATCCGGGGATCGGCAAATCCACCTTGCTGCTGCAAGCGGCAGCGGCGCTCGCGCGCGCCGGCCGGCGCGTCCTCTATATCTCGGGCGAGGAGTCGATCGAGCAGATCCGCCTGCGCGCCCGCCGCTTGGGCGTGATCGACGCGAGGCTCGACCTCGCCGCCGCCATCAACGTGCGCGACATCGCCGCCAGCCTCGAGCAGGAGACCACCGCGACGATGGTGGTGATCGACAGCATCCAGACAATGTGGCTCGACACCATCGAGAGCGCGCCGGGCACCGTCTCGCAGGTGCGCGCGTGCAGCTTCGAGCTGATCCGGCTGGCCAAGTCGCGCGGCTTCGCGCTGGTGCTGGTGGGCCATGTGACCAAGGACGGCTCGATCGCCGGGCCGCGC
>DATIMU010000480.1:0-6501 GCA_035475015.1 Acetobacteraceae bacterium | reverse complement strand
CCGGCTCCACCGCCTACAATCTTTCGGCGCATGGCCCGATCGTGCCGCTCTCGGCCAATCTGCTGCCGCTGACGCCGATCAGCGCCTTCCGCCCCCGGCGCTGGCGCGGCGCGCTGCTGCCGAGTGCCGCGGAGGTGCTGTTCGAGGTGCTGGAGACCGACAAGCGCCCCGTGGCCGCGGTGGCGGATTTCACCGAAGTGCGCGACGTCGTCTCGGTCGCGGTGAGCGAGGATCGCGCCATCGAGGTCACGGTGCTGTTCGACCCCGACCAGGGCCTGTCCGAGCGCATCATCACCGAACAATTCACCGCCTGATGCTGCCGCTCGTCGTCATCGCCGGCCGGCCGAACGTGGGGAAGTCCACGCTGTTCAACCGCCTCGCCGGGCGGCGCCACGCCCTGGTGTCCGACACGCCCGGCGTGACGCGCGACCGCAAGGAGGCGGAGGCGATGCTGCGCGGGCGCAACGTGCGCTTGGTGGACACGGCGGGGCTGGAGGAAGCGGCCCCCGAGACGCTGCCGGGCCGGATGCGGACCTCCTCGGAGACGGCGGTCGCGACCGCCGATCTCGTGCTGTTCGTGATCGACGCTCGTGCCGGGATCACCCCCGCCGACGAGCATTTCGCCCGCTGGCTGCGCCGCCAGGGCCGGCCCGTGCTGCTGATCGCGAACAAGGCCGAGGGGCGCTCGGGCAACTCCGCCGTGCTGGAATCCTTCTCGCTCGGCCTGGGCGAGCCGCTGGCGGTCTCCGCCGAGCACGGCGACGGCATCGCCAATCTGATGGGCGAGGTGGCCGACCGCCTCCCGCCTGAAGTCCCGGAGTCGCCGGAGGCCGAGCGTCCGCTGAAGCTCGCCATCGTCGGGCGGCCGAACGCCGGCAAGAGCACGCTTGTCAACCGATTGTTCGGCGCCGAGCGGATGATTACCGGCCCGGAGCCCGGCCTCACGCGCGACGCGGTGGCGGTGCGGATCGCGGATGAGCATGGCGAGATCGAGCTGGTGGACACCGCCGGGCTGCGCCGCCGCGCCCGCATCGAGGCGGCGCTGGAAAAAATGTCGGTCAGCGCGGCGATCGAGGCGCTCAAGATGGCCGAGGTGGTGGTGCTCGTGCTGGACGGCGTCGAGGGCATCCACGACCAGGATTTGCAGATCGCCAAGCTGATCGAGCGCGAGGGTCGCGCCTGCGTGCTGGCGCTGAACAAATGGGACGCGGTAGCCGACCGCAACGCGACGCGGCGAGCCATCACCGACCGGCTGCAGACCAGCCTCACCCAGATGCGCGGCATCCCGGTGGTGACGTTCTCCGCCCTGACCGGCGCGGGGCTCGACCGGCTGCTGCCGGCGGTGCGCCGCGCCCACACGGTCTGGAACACCCGCGTGCCGACCGGCGAGCTCAATCGCTGGTTCGAGACCGCTTTGGAGCGCCACGCCCCGCCCTTGGTGGACGGGCGGCGGCTCAAGCTGCGCTACATCACGCAAGCCAAGGCCCGCCCGCCCACCTTCGTCGCCTTCGGCACCCGCGCCGAGCAGATGCCGGAAGACTACCAGCGCTACCTGGTCAACGGCCTGCGCGAGCATTTCGAGCTGCCCGGCACGCCGATCCGCTTGCAGCTGCGCGGGACGAAGAACCCCTACGTGGAAGGATAGTATCTCCCTCTCCCCTGTTTGGGGGAGAGGGTCAGGGTGAGGGGGCCACACGCCGAAACTCCGATCTGCCGGCCCGGGGAACCCTCACCCCAGCCCTCTCCCCCAAACAGGGGAGAGGGAGAAGGACTTACTCTCCCATGGCCCGGTCCACCGACCGTCCCGCTTTCTCGGCCGGCCCCTTCGGCGGGTTTACCGCGTCGCTGAGGTTTTGACCCGCGCGGTCGATGCTCTGGCCGGCGCGCTGCGCGGGGCCCGGCTGCTCGCACGCGGCGAGGCCGAGCGTGGCGCCGAGGGCGGCGATGGTGAGGACGGTCCGTATCATTCGCAAACTCCGGTTGTGGATCGAGTGAGCCGCAACGCGAGCTCGGCCACCCGGTTGCCGAACCGCCCTGCTGCGGGCACGTTGAGCGTCAGCGCGAAGCGGGAGAGAAAGCCGTGGAACAAGTTACGATCGCCAAGGTCACGCGCCGGATCGTGCCGTTCCTGATGCTCTGCTACTTCGTGGCCTATCTCGACCGGGTGAATGTCGGGTTCGCGGCACTCGATATGAACAAGGATCTCGGGCTTTCCGCGGTCGCCTACGGCTTCGGCGCCGGCATCTTCTTCTTCAGCTATTTCGTGTTCGAGGTGCCGTCCAACCTGGCGCTGGAGCGGTTCGGCGCGCGCAAGTGGATCGCGCGCATCATGCTGTCCTGGGGCATCCTGTCCGGCGCGATGGCATTCATCCCGTGGATCGGGCGAGCGACCGGGCTCGGCGACGAGAATTCGTTCTACCTCGTCCGGGTCCTGCTTGGCGCCGCCGAGGCGGGGTTCTTCCCCGGCATCATCTTCTACCTGACGCTGTGGTTCCCCGCCGTCTACCGCGCGCGCATCGTCGGCTACTTTATGGCGGCGATCCCGCTCTCCTCGGTGATCGGTTCGCCGATCTCCGGCTGGATACTCTATCTGCACGGCGGTTTCGGCCTTGCCGGATGGCAGTGGCTGTTCATCATCGAGGCGGTGCCGGCGATCATCCTGGCGGTCGTCGTGTTCTTCTATCTCACCGATCGGCCCGCCGCCGCCGCGTGGCTGGAACCCGCCGAGCGCGACTGGCTGCAGACGCGGCTCGACGCCGAGCAGCAGGCGCGGGAAACGGTGCAGCACATCGGCGTCGCGCAGGCGCTGATCGAGCCGCGCGTGCTGGCCCTGTCGCTCGTGTATTTCGGCGCCGTGGCAGCGAATTACGGCACCGCTTACTGGCTGCCGCAGATCGTCAAGGCGTTCGGCGTGGCCAACTGGCAGAACGGACTGATCTCCGCCGTGCCCTACATCGTCGGCACGATCGGCATGATCTGGTACGGCCGCCGCTCGGACCGGCACATGGAGCGCAAGGGCCACGCCGCCGTCGCGCTGGCGATCGCGGCGCTTGGGATCGGTGCGTCGGCGCTGGTCGACGATCCACTCCTGAAGATGATCGCCCTGTCGATCGGCGCGTTCGGCGTGTTCGCGGTACTCCCGGTGTTCTGGACTTTCCCGACGGCCTTCCTGAGCGGTGCAGCCGCAGCGGCGGGCATCGCCGTCATCAACTCGATCGGCAATCTCGCGGGATTCTTTGGTCCATTCATCATGGGCTGGCTGCGTCAGGCGACCGGCAATTTCGCGGCGGGGCTGCTGGTGATCGCGGCCTTCGCGCTGTTGGCGATGGTCGTCGTGCTCCTGCTGCGCCACGACAGCGCGCTCGAGCGGGCGCCCGTGGGTGGCGAGCCAAGGGTCGCCGGATAGCTGGTTCGACCCGGCGATCAGGCCGTCGCGACGGCGTCGGCCAAATAGGCGATCATTCCTCGGATCTTGGCCGAGAGCTGACGGGTCGCGGGAAAGGCGGCGCTCAGCTCGATCGGCAATACGCTCCACTGCGGCAGAAGCCGGACCAACCGTCCCTCGGCCAGCGCGCCCTGCACGCAGAATTCCGGCGCCAGCAACACCCCGGCGCCATCGGCCGCCGCTTCGCGCAGGACCAACGCGTTGTTGGCGGTCACTTGGTAGGAGAGGCGCGGCGCCGACTCCCCGTGGGCGCCGATGAACCTCCAGCCTTCAGGAAACAGCTGGCGATCGAGCAGGCAGACGTGATCCGCGAGATCCTCGGGCGCCCTCGGCGCGGGCCGCCCCAGGAGATAGGCGGGCGCCGCGCACAGCGCATGTGGCAGAGCCGCCAGGCGGCGTACGACCATTCCCGGACCTTGGCCGGCACCCAGCTGGATCACGACATCGAACCCGTCCTCCAGCGGGTCGACCGGCCGATCGCTCAGGAACACCTCGAGCGTGACGGCCGAGTGCCTTGCCGCGAAACCGCGCAGGATCGGCCCGAGCTTGGTACTGCCGAAGCAGACCGGGGCGGCGATGCGCAACGGGCCGCGCAGGTTCGTCTCGTTCTTGCTTGCGCTCCGCGCATCGTCGATGTCGTCGAGAATCCGGATACATTGGGCGTGAAAGCTTTCGCCGATGGCGGTCATGCCGACCCGGCGCGTGGTGCGATTGAGTAGCCGCGCGCCGAGCCACGCCTCCAGCATCTGGACATGCTTGCTTGCCGTCGCTTGCGAGATTCCAAGCGTTCGGGCAGCCGCGGAGAAGCTGTTCGCCTCCACCACCTTCGCGAAGACGGCCATGCTCGTGAGCCGATCCATCCGCCCCCCGGCGAGCGCCCCGACTCGCTCTATTCCACCCAGTTATCGTTCTTTAGACGGAATCAGAAGGCGCTTCCAGAACAAACACGGCCGTTGTCGGCCGCGAGGCGCCGGATCGCGGCGCACCGCTCGCCTGCCTCCCTTCGCGCGCGGCACGAACGCGGGATAGGCTGTGCCGCCGATGGTGGGGAGAGGCATGAAAACCAGGCACGCGGCCGTTTCGCTCATCGCCGGACTGGCGGCTGTTAACGCGGTCGCCTGGCTGTGGGCCTGGATGAGCTTCTCGGATCGTCCGACCCTTCTCGGGATCGCGCTGCTCGCCTGGGTGTTCGGCCTGCGACACGCGGTGGATGCCGACCACATCGCGGCGATCGACAACGTCGTGCGCAAGCTGATGCACGACGGCGGGCGCCCGATGACGGTCGGGCTGTGGTTCTCGCTCGGCCACTCCACGGTGGTCATCCTGGCCTGCATCGCCGTGGCGGCGGCCGCATCGGCGATGCAAGGCAGCCTTGAAGGGGCGCGGGTGATCGGTGGGGCGATCGGCACCTCGCTTTCGGCGGCGTTCCTCATTGCCATCGCCCTTATCAACCTCGGCATTCTCCGCGACGTGTGGCGTCGGTTCCGGCGGGCTCGCCTCGGCGTCGCGCCCGCCGAGGAGGATCTGTTCGCGACCGGCGGCCTGTTCGCCCAGCTGCTTCGCCCCGTGTTGCGCGCGGTGCGGAGGGGCTGGCACATGTATCCGCTCGGCTTCCTGTTCGGGCTGGGATTCGACACCGCGACGGAGATCGGGCTGCTTGGCATTTCCGCCACCCAGGCGGCACAAGGCCTGTCGCCCTGGCGGACGCTCATCTTCCCGGCCCTGTTCACCGCCGGCATGGCGCTGGTGGATACCGCCGACAGCGTGCTGATGGTCGGCGCCTATGGCTGGGCCGCCGTCAACCCGATCCGCAAGCTTTGGTACAACCTGACGATCACCGCCGCCTCGGTGGTCGTGGCGCTGTTGATCGGCGGCATCGAGGCGCTGGGGCTGATCGCGGGCAAGCTGGGGCTGGCGGGCGGGATCTGGGATGTCGTGTCGGGGCTCAACGACGACATCGCCGATTTCGGCTTCGTCGTCATCGGCATCTTCGCGCTGTGCTGGGCGGTCTCGGCGCTGGTCTACCGTTGGAAAAGGTACGACCGGCTGCTCGCGGATCGCTCCTGATTGGTGGTATGGACCCCGGTGGTCGCGTCAGGCGGAGGGGGCGGTCTCGCGGGCGAACCAGTGCGGCAGGCGCGGGGACAGCGTCGCCCCGGCACAGGCAAGATCGCCCTCCAGCGCATCCAGCCGCAGCAGCGCGAGCCCCTGTCGGTCGCGCCCCGAGCGCATCGTGCCCACCTCGGCGGCGCCCCTCGTCACCGCCGCCCCCGGCGCCGGCATCGGGCCGTCCACCAGCACGGGCACCAGCCGGCGCTTGAGCAGCCCGCGATACTTGGTCCGCGCGGTCAGCTCCTGGCCCATGTAGCAGCCCTTGGTCCAGGAGACCCCGTTCAGCTCGTCGAACCCGGCCTCCAGCAGAACCGATTTCTCCGCCTCCAAGTCCCGCGACCCGTCCGGCAGCCCGAGCGCCAGCCGGTGCCTGTCCCAATCCTCAGGGGTCGCGTTGGCGGGCAGGGGTGCCGGGGCGAGAACCCGCCAGCCGGCCTCGGGCAGCCTCGGGTCCGGCGCCGCGACCGTCCCCGTCATATCGGGCACACCATCCCAGGCCGCGTGCACGGCGAACTCGGTCGAGGCATCCCGCACCTGCACCTTCGAGCGCAGCCGGAAGCGGCCGAGGCGCTGGGCGAGCATGGCGGCCTGCGCGCGCTCGCAATCGAGCAGCAGGCGCTCGCCGTCGCCGTGGATAAAGAAATCCGCGAGCCACTTGCCCTGCGGCGTCAGCAGCGCCGCCCAGACGGCGCGGCCGGGGGCGACCTCGGCGACGTCGTTCGACACCAGCCCCTGGAGGAAGGAGACCCGGTCCTCCCCACTGATCTCCACCACGCCCCGGTCCGGCAGCAAGGCTATTTGCGTCATGCACCCGAATTGGGCTCTCGCGCGCGATGCGGCAAGGCGTGTAGACATCGCCGCGATGACGATCCGACGGACCGCTCCCACACGCGGCGCGCCCAGCAGGCCGTGAAGATCGCGCAGATCATGGCGGGGGCGCCGAC
>DATIMU010000479.1:0-2399 GCA_035475015.1 Acetobacteraceae bacterium | reverse complement strand
CTGTTCTGGGTGCTGTGCGCGGCCGGCACGCTGTTCATCACCGGCAACGGGGCGGTGCTGTGGTGGCTGCGCGGCCGGAGCAGTCGGATGCGGGCGGCGCAGGCATGAACCGGCACC
The DNA here is from genome assembly GCA_035475015.1 of Acetobacteraceae bacterium. GTDB lineage: Bacteria > Pseudomonadota > Alphaproteobacteria > Acetobacterales > Acetobacteraceae > JAFKFI01. Next base: position 2,282 of record DATIMU010000479.1, on the reverse strand, counting down.
CCTATCTCGCGGCGTGCCTGCTGGCCGGAACGACGATCGTTGGCCTGGTCGGAGCGATGGTCGTCGAGGACTGGTCGAGCACATTGTTGGTGCTGGTCGCGGCGGTCCCCGTCGTGTTGGGATCGGCGTGCTACCTGCGGCGCCGCTAAAGCCGCCGATCGCCGCCTCAATGGCGCATCAGCACCGGCAGATCAGCGTGGGCGAGCATGTGACGGGTCACTCCGCCCAGCAGCCAGCCGCGCAATGGATGATGCACGTACGCCCCCATCACCAGCATGTCGGCTCCGAGCCGGTGCGCCTCGGCGAGCAGGGCGGCGCCGAACGCGCCGGCGCCGATCGGCAGGATGTGGAGCTCGACGGCGATCTCGTGCTCCGCCAGCATCGCCGGGATCACTGGCGGCCCGGCTCCCTCGCGCAGTCCCGCGAGCAAATGGACCTGCTCGGCGCGCGCCAGGCACCGCAGGGCCGCGAGCACCGCTTTCGTGGTGTGCTCGTCATCCCGCCGATCGTCTCGCCAGGCGATAGCGACACGGCGGCCGAACGGCCCGCGCAGCGCAGCCGGCACCATCAGAACCGGCCGGCCGGTCATGAAGAGTGCGGCGCGGATGCCGTGCCAGGTCGTGCCATAGTCGTGCCGTGCCGGCCGCTCCAGGACAATCCAGTCGGCCCGGCGGCCCCAGTCTCGCACGACGTCCTCGGTCATGCCCTCGACCTCGATCCATCGTGTCGTCGCGCCCCGCGGCGTCGTCTCGGCCCAGGCCTCGAAAACGGTCCGCGCGGCGGCGGCGCGGGCGGCCTCGATGGCGCGTATCTCGGTCTCGCGTTGCAGCGTCAGCACCTCCTCGCTCGGCACGATGGTGGCTTCGGGAGGGGTGCGGACCAGCAACGCGTTGACGTGGGCGCCGCCGACGAGGTCGGCGAGGCAACCGGCTGCGGCCAGCAGGCCGCGGCCCGCGGGCGGATGATCGAGCACGGCGAGGATCACGCTGGACATCACCGGCATCCCCGCCCGGCCACGGACACCGCCGGGCCGGGTGCCGACCCAATCTAGCACCGATCGCCGGGATTCAGAATTTCGCTGGGGCCGGCCCCGGGCTTATCGCGGGCTCGGGTTCGATCGCGCGGAACGCCGGCTGGAACCAGCGTTGCGCGATCAAGGTCGGCACCACCGCGCTGCCGATCACCGCCGTGACCAGGATGGTGTATTGCCGCTGGTCGATGATGTGGTTGGTCAAGCCGAACAGCGCCGAGATGCTGCCGAAGGTCAGTCCGGTCGACATCATCAGCGTGGTGTACATGCCCTCGCGCGGCACGAAGCGGAACACGCGGGTGAGCGGCAGGATGGCGACGAATTTGGTCGCCATCTTGACCGCGAGGAACGCCACGATGAGGCCCGCCGCCGCCCAAACCGCATGGGCCTCGACGAGCGATCCGGCCTTAAGGAAATAGAACGGCGTGAGGATCGTGAAGGCGACGATCCGCATTCGGTTGGACAGCTCGCGGTCCTTGAGGAAGGTCGGCGCCAGCACCATGCCGACCAGATAGGCGGGCAGCACCGCCTCGCTCCCGGCGATGCTCGCCAATCCCCCGAGGAACAACAGGACCAGCGCCACGAACTTGGTCTGCGGTTCGCTGACCCGCTCGCCGAGCACGCCGATCAGCCAGGGCGCGAATCTCGCCAACAGCGCGAGGGCCACGATCGTCACGCCGGCGAACAGGGCGAGCCATAGATTGTAGTTGGCGAACACCAATCCCAGCGCCAGCACCGTCCCGAGATCGTTAACGAAGCAGGCGGCCAGGATGACCTTGCCGATCTCGGTGCGGTTGAACCCGGTTTCCACCATGACCGCGTAGACCACCGCGACCGACGTGGTGGAGAGCGAGATCCCGGCGATCTGCGCTTGCGGCCAGGGCCAGCCGACGACGTAGCGGGCGATCAGCAGCACGCCGACATAGGGGGCGACAAAGCCCGTTACGCCGATCGTCATGCTCGACCAGAAGTGCTTGCGCACGACTTGCGGGTCGATCTCCGCGCCGGCCAGGAAGGTGAGCAGGATGGCGCCGAAGCCGGCCAGGAAATTGACCCAGGGCGCGAGCGGCAGTCCGACCAAATTGCCGGCGACGGCGCCGACAAGGATCTCCGTCAGGGCCACCGAGACGGCGACCCAGACGGAGAGAACGGACGCGATCAGCGAAAGGCCGATCCACAAGGCCGAAGCCAGCCAGACATTCTCCATGACGACCTCCATGCCGTGCCACGCAGGCGTGCCGGAGGCGGGCGG